>NZ_JBCPGA010000040.1:0-24219 GCF_040914135.1 Ruminococcus sp. RTP21204st1_B2_RTP21204_210225
AAAAAGTGCAAAGACAAAACGTGATGAGATCATAAAGAACATCGAGACCGAGGTCATCACCTGCACTATCCCCGAAATTGAGCAGATATGCCTTCGCTGCGGAAGTAAGATGAAGGTCGTTGGCAAAAAATATGTCCGTGAAGAGGTAGAGCTTATCCCAGCGAAGCTGGTTGTAAAGAAATATTACAGTCTGACCTACGGCTGCAAAAAGTGCGAGAAAAAGAATATGCCTGTATTTTTGCACGGATTTGTGCCGGCACCTGTTTTGCCACATTCGCTTGCGTCTGCGTCAACTGCTGCATGGGTGATCTATCAGAAATATGTTAATGTCACTCCTCTGTACCGTCAGGAAAAGGACTGGGAACGTCTTGGATATGTACTCAGCAGAACGACCATGGCAAACTGGGTTATCCGCTGCAGTGAAGATTATTTCTCAAAGCTGGTAAGCAGATTGAAAGAAGAAATGCTTAAGCAAAAAATTCTTCACTGCGATGAAACATACGTCAAGGTCCTCAAGGAAAGAAACGTTTCCTCCGAAAGCAAGCAATATATGTGGGTGTACCGCACCGGCAAGCATTCGGACAGGCAGATCGTGATCTATGACTACAACAAGTCAAGGTCGGGAGGTGTGCCGAAAGCGTTTCTCGGAGATTACGACGGTTATCTCCACACAGACGGTTATTCGGGTTACAACAAGCTTAATAAAGTCACTCATTGCAATTGCCTTGCTCATGTTCGCCGCAAGTTCCACGAAGCGATTATTGTGGACAGCAGAAGACAGCATAGCTAAGACGGCAAGAGACTTTTGTGACAAGCTTTTTGCGATAGAGTCCGAGCTTGATAAGCTGACAACAGAAGAACGTTTTAAAGAGCGTCTGACACAGGAAAAACCCGTGTTTGAGGCTTTCTGGTCATGGGCTGAAAAAGTCGCACCTACAGTTCTTCCGAAAACGCAGCTCGGAAAGGCTTTTGAGTATGCATTCAAGCGCAGAGAGTATCTCGGGAATTATTTCAAAAACGGCGACTGTGCTATTTCAAACAACGCAGCGGAAAATGCGATCAGGCCGTTTACTGTAGGCAGAAAGAACTGGCTGTTCAGTGATACTCCGAACGGAGCAAAAGCCAGCGCTGATATATACAGCATCGTTGAGACAGCAAAAGCGAACAGGCTTGATGTGTTCAAATACTTTGAATTGTTGCTGACAGTTCTTCCGAGCATGGAGTTTCTGACCAATCCGGATATCATTGAGGAACTGCTGCCGTGGAATATATCTGTGCAGAAAATCTGTAAAGCAACATGAGTAATCCTCGAACCGCAGCTTGGGGATCTTTTATTTAGGGGCGGTATGTTATTAGGCGGGAACAATCAAGATACGCATTGTATCAAAATCGGTGTCCTGCTATGAAAGTAAAGACCTATTATAATACAAATGCACACCTGTAAAAGCCGTTCGTTATGTTTTTAGCTATCGTTAGTAGGATAAAATATCACAGTTATTATCATTGTATTTATGAGTCTTTAAAAAGCCCTGCAAAATCCTCCAGATTATATGTTTATTTGATAGAACCATGATTAAAAGTCTCAATTATTAGGCTCTGCAATGATGTTCTTCTTGCCATAAAAAATGAGTCAACTGTGTTATTTGTATTCTACCACAGTTGACTGAATTTTTACAGACTATGGATTGCGGAATAAATTTCATCCCAGTTGTTTACTCTAACCATATTTTCACATTCAAAATTTTTATTCCACGCAGCAGTAAAACAAAACACTTTTGAAATATCTTTTATTGCTTCAAGATTTTCTGGTGAATCATCTATCATTACATCGGTTTTTAGTTTTTGGCAAATATCATATTTATCTACGGAACTTTCCTTTTCAGAACAATAATATATTTCGTCATAATATATCTTGTTCTTTTTAAGCCAATATGTCAACATTTTTCTAAAAAGTTTTCCTGTTATACCTTGTTCAGTAGTGTGTGCCCTTCCGGTAATAATAACTATTTTGTTTTCCTCTTCGTGAAGCTTTAGCAATACTTCTGATGCATTTTTGAAAGCTGGTTCTGTTAAGCAGTATCCCCATATGTACTTTTGCCAAAATATTTCTCTTTCTTTATGTGTACAGTCATATATCTGTTCTATATCAAATTTATCAGGATTAACAATATCTTTATTGTATTTTTTCTTAAAATATGGCTTACTATATTTTAATTGATAACTTCCAATATCAACAAGTACTCCGTCACAATCTACACCTATTATCATAAAACTTTCTCCTTTATATTATGCATATCAATTATTTCCTGCCTTATCTGATTTGTTATATTAAAAACAGATTTATCTGATGGGTCTATCAGACTTCCAATTTTTATTTTTATAGTATATTTTTTTAAATGTTTCCAATCGAAAAGACGAGGATACTTTATCCACCTCGGAAAAGTTTCAAAACCACCTTCTATTTCAATTGGTAAGATTTTTGTATTCGTATCAAGTGCAAGTTGTGCTGCACCATTTTTAAATGGAAGCATTGTTCCATCTCTAGATCTAGCACCTTCTGGGAAAATTATCATCACTCTACCAGAACCTAGGCATCTTTTTGCGTTATTCATAGCAGGAATTGTATTACCTTCACGATCAACAGGTATTCCACCTAACGCATCAAAAAGCTTTTTGGATATTTTCCCATTCATAGTATGTTTGGCAGCCATACAACATACTTCTTTTAAACTAATTTGTTCACCTAAAGCTGCCAAAATCCACAATGGATCAAAATAGCTTTCGTGATTAGAGCATATAATGTAATTGCCTTTACTAGGCACATTCTCTATTCCAGTTATCTCAATTCTATAAATAAATTTCACAAATCTAATCCACGATTGTAATCTTCTTTCCAATTTTTTATCTTTAGGAACTGGATAAATACTATTATTTGAATATTTGTTATCATCATTCTTCTTATTTTGTCCTGATATTAACTTGGCTAGTTCTGTTATTGTTAAATCTTGACTTATAAAATTTTCTGCACAGATTTTAAATTTATTGTCTATATCAACACATAGTTCAAACATACTTAAAGAGTCAATACCTAAATCAGAACTTATTTTTTTATCTTTTGTAATATTGCAATCGGTATATTTTGACAAAGCATGGCAAAGCCAATTTTCTATACTTTCAATATTATTTACATTGTCTTCTAAAACAGAGCCTATACTTCCTGAGTTTGTTTCTTTGTCTACCAATGTACTCAATTTATATCGTTTAACTTTTCCCACTGACGTTTTTGGCAACTCGTCAACATAAATGATTTTTTTATACCTATAATTAGCATTGACAGTTTGTTTGACCTGTTGGAATATTTCATCAAATTGTCCCGACTATCCAACAGCAAAGACATAAACTTCGTCATATCCATCATCTGATTTTATACCTGTTACTGCAAATTCAATTTCTTGACCTACTGTTTCTTTGTAACTATTTTCAATATCTTCAGGCGATACTTTTTCTCCATTAGATAGATGAATGCTTTCCTTAATTCGTCCTGTAATATAAAGTTCTTCATTTTCTATTCTGCCGTAATCACCAGTTTTGAAATATTCGCCATCAAATGCACTTTGCGTTAATTCTGGCGAATGAAAATACTCCAACATCAGCATATTGCTTTTTACTTGGATCTCACCAACTCCATTATTATCTGGATTGGATATTCTCACACTAGAATTTGGATCTTCGTTAATATTTCCAATACTTTTCATGTATTTAATTCCGTCGGTAACAACTATCGGTATGTTGGCTTCTGTTGATGCATAAAAGTCAAAAAAGTCGTATCCTAAATTCCAGAAAAAACGTGATGTATCAGGATTAGTCTTTCCACCGCCAGAATATATTTGTTGAAGCCGTCCGCCAAATACTTGTTTATTGATGCTATGAAAAAATTTTCTTCCCAAATTAATTCCTGTATAATAGCGAAGCGTACCGCAACATTTAATCATACCGTTAATAATTTTCGCACGCAATACACCTTTTTGCTTTATTGAATCTTCAATTTTGCCCTTGTATGTATCCCATATTTTAGGAACCATTCCAAAACAATTAGGCTTATAAATTTGAAAACCATTCATTAGTTGAATTGCTGATGATTCTTCTAATACCGCTAAAGAACCGCCTCTCATAAGAACAACAAGAAAGCTGGTAAGACCAGAGATATGAGATGTTGGAAACAACATTAGATAATTTACATTATTACTACCAATAACCTTGTATAAACGATTAAATGCATTTATTTCCTGTTCATAACCTATTACAACACCTTTGGCTTGACTAGTAGTACCTGAAGAATATAATATTGCTATCGCATCATAATTAGGATCTTTAGTATGCTCTAATACCCACTTTTTTAGAAAGTGACACTCGTCAGAACTTTCTAAAATAGGCAGATCAATTTCTTGCAATTTTTCAGTAAAAATATCTTCTGTTGTAATTATACAAGCTGGATCTGAGTCATCAATTATTCTAAAAAGTTCTGATTTATGCAAATTAAAATCTAAAATAACCGCCGTTGCTCCTATACACGCTAATGCCAGAATGTCCAAATATACATTATCACTCAATGGTATTAACACAACTACACGATCTCCATTATTAATTCCGATATCTGTATATTTTTCGATGATATTTTCGACTCTATCTTTCATTTGTTCATAAGAACATTCAACTAAAGTTTGATCTTTCTTTATATACGTTATTGCAGTTTTCTTTTTTTGTGTTTTACAGATCTCATAAAATTGATTTCTAAACAATTTATTCCCATCAGGCATTTATTACACTTCCCTAATCATATATAATTTTTCAATATCAAAAAAATCTAATATTATCTCAATTGGTTTATTTTTAAATTAAACAATGCATAAAAACAGTCAATTAGACCATTTAATGCACATTTTAAATGTTTGTTGAAAAGAAATAATTTTTTCCGTATAAAAATCTCTGTACATGATTATATTATATCATAAATAAAATGAGATTGTCAAGAAAATGTAATTAAAACTCATATAATGACATAAAAGTGCAATATACACATATACCAAATACAAACATAATTTAGTAAGCACGTAATTCTTTTTGCCAAATTAACACCGTACACCTTGTAAAACAAAGAAAAAAGTGGTATAATAAAGGTGTTAACATTAAGAAAACACCATTTGACTGTATTTTCATAAATACAAATCTAAACAAAAGAATCTCTTGAATATATTTCGCCTGAAAGCAATCTTTTCAAACATATTTTCTAATTGCAAATTTGGTTTGTAATCAATTGAAAAACTCTCTTTTATTCTGAACATTCCATAAGCAGGAGTTTTTTTGCTAGAACTTGTAAACGTATAAATTAATCTCATATGAAAGGAAAAAAATAAACATGAATTATGAAAACAATCTAACTGGATTTCCTAGCATTGATAAACCATGGCTTAAATATTTTAGTGAGGAAGAACTTAGCACTCCTGTTCCTGAAAAGACTGTATATGAACTTATTTATGAAAATAACTGTGACCACTTTACGGACACTGCCCTTGAATACTTTAAAAAGAAAATAACATATAAAACAATGTTTGAAAAAATTGAATTAACGAAAGCTGCATTAATCGCTAATCGAGTAAAAAAGAGTGATAACGTTATAATGTTTACTAGTTCTTCACCTGAATTAGTATATTCACTATTTGCCATATGCCGTATTGGTGCAGTTGCGAACATGATAAATCCAATATTTACGCATGAACAAATCATAGATCGAGTAAATGAAACTGATGCTGAAATTATGTTTGTGCTTGACCAACTGTTTGATAGAATACAGCCAATACTTCCTAAATTATGCATAAAGAAAATTGTTATCATTTCAGCTTTTGATGAAATGCCTGCGGTTACTAAAATGGTTGCTTCAGTGAAAGCGAAAAAACACATACCATATTCAGATAAAATAGTACGATGGCGTACTTTTATTTCTGAAGGAAAGAACACTAATAAAACAACTGACGCTATGTATGAAAATGATATGCCGCTTGTTATGGTGAATTCTTCTGGAACAACAAATCGCCCTAAAGGAATTGTTCTTACCAATAAAGGAATTAATTCAACCATAATACATTATGATAGTCCAAACTTTTCATATAAACGAGGTGATAAATTCTTACAAATTATTCCATGCTTTGCATCAACGGGCTTGGTTCTTTCTTTATTAATGCCGCTATATTTTGGCATTATTGTTATACTTGAACCTTTATATAATCAAAAGATATTTGTTAAAGACATAAAACAATATAAACCTAATATGCTAATAGGGGCAACATCCCTTTGGCATTATGCTGCAAGAAACCCTGAATTAAAAAAAATTGACTTATCTTTCATAACACTACCTATAACAGGAGGAGAGTATATATCCGCTGATTCTGAGAAAGAAATAAATGAATTTCTTCAGAATGCAGGCTGCAAGGTAAAACTATTAAAAGGGTATGGGATGTGTGAATTGGGAAGTACAGTTACCACCGATACACCATTACATAGAAAGAATGGCTCAGTAGGTTATCCGATCAGAGGTGTAAATATCTCCACATTTGATATTCTGACAAATAAGAAAATGATGTATGGCGAGCGTGGGGAAATACGTGTGGATTCCCCTGCACGTATGAAAGAATACTACAAAAATCCACAAGCTACAAAAGAATTTTTTTATACAGATGAAAATGGGATTATGTGGGGACGAACAGGTGATATCGGTTACGTCGACGAAGATGGATTTCTATTTGTTTTGGGCAGAGCAAGCGACACATTTACTTCCAAATCAGGAGAGAAAATATATTGTTTTGACATTGAAGCTGCAATAAGAGAAAATAAGAATGTTGCGGATTGTGAGGTTGTAGGTATTCCATCAAACGGTCACGATATTCCTGTTGCTCACATAATAGTAAGGGATAAATGTAAATTATCTGAAGACGAGCTTATCGCAACAATTCACAGTAATTGTCAGCAAAAATTGTCTATGCAAGCTGTTCCTTGTGGATACAAAATTCGCAAAAATTTTCCTGTTAAAGATAGTGGTAAACGTGATATAGAGCTGATAAAACAGGATAGAACTGATTTCATTGTTCCAACATGTAATGGCATTCTTCATGGGATCTCATTTTAAATAATAACTTAAAAACGTCTCTCCACCGATAGTTGTAAATTTACCATGTAACCCTGTAATGCCTCATCGAAATCTGTGATGAACCGTCCTTTAATTATAAAATAATCGAAACTCAAAGATGCCAAAGGTTGAAATGCTCCCCTTTTGTTAGACAATGTGGTATAATAGAAATATACCAATAAAAATCTAACAAAAGGGGGCATTTTTATGCCAAAAGGACAGCCGAACAAAAGATACACACCGGAATTCAAAATCAAAGTAGTGGAAACAATGCACAGAGAAAAGTTAAGCTATCGTGAAACTGCACGTCAATTTGACATATGCGATCATGATAGAGTAGCAGCATGGGAACGAATCTATCTTGAAGAAGGAGCGGAGGGACTTTACGCAGAACGCAGAGGAAGGAAATCCACAGGTCGACCTCCGAAAATTAAGAAAGAAGATCTGATTGCAGAAGTACAGCGTCTTCGTGCGGAGAATGTATACTTAAAAAAATTGAATGCCTTGGTTGCCGAGCGGGTACTTTTGATCTGTCTGATTCGGTGAAAATAAGTTGGAGTTCAGATGATTGCTTTGAGCTAATTTATAAACCTACATTGTCACATTCATACAGTTGGAAATATAATTTTAAGGACAGTGAAGTAACATATCTTAGTTCAGATGAGTTTGAGGTTTCGGACTGATTATTCTTCATTATGATCGTCAGAGTGATAGTACTGACAATAAAAATTCTATGGTCAATCAGCTTGCTTCAAAAGCTTAAAAACTCTTAAAAATCTTTGCTTTGTGAGGCGTGACGGTAGAAATCAAAGACGAGTTTCAATGTCAAAATTTCAGAGTTACTGTCAACGAAAGGTGCTCTCGAAAGTACACAGCGTAACGGAGATATTTGTCCCTAACTCGCAGTAGAGTAAACATACCATCCTCTGAGGAAAAGGGCGACACACGCCGATTGTTGTGGTGTACGAGGGGATTACCCCGCTCCTGTTTTAAAGAAGCAAGCTGTGACAAATTATTTAGCCTAGTAAATCTTCACGGCAAGAGATATCATTTTTTGAACATAATAAAATCATTCTCTCGAACCACTGTCGGAAAACACGGCAGTGGTTTTTCTGTGTCGGATCATAGATGTTTACCACCTTACTTTTTACGGTAGGTCGTGATTCACGTCCTACCGCATCGTGTTGTGATAATGCAAAAAACAAAAGTCATCACTGCTCTGTCTATTAGACAATCATACAAAATCTTAAAGAAACTCTGCCAAAAAGGTTGTTAAAACCTCAACTTCTAACCCTATACAAGTGAGAGCAAACTCTACAAATAATCCGTTACGACTTTGTTCAACCCTACAAACTTTATGAATTCATATAGATAAAGGGGTATCAAAACAGCGACTTCTACCCATATACAAGCGGAAGAGCAGTGGTAGTCAAAATAACCGAAATCATATGAGCTAACTTGTGCAAACCTACAAACTTTTTTCAGAAGTTGCCCAAACACTTTGTTTAGTCGGCTACAGTATGAGGAAAAGGAATCTTGACAATTGAATCCCACGAAGGAGAGATACCAAGCGGCGAAGTACAGCGAAGATCGTGCAGGAGGAGCAGAAACGTACCAGGCTTGGAAATACGTCCTTAAGTCTAACAAGGCTTTCTGACAGGAATTGTACTGTTGTGGGAAAGAAGTAAAAAGAAAAAAAGAAGAGGAGGCTTGATAACTTGAAGAAATTCAACTCAAAGTCCTGCGAAGAAATCATGACAACTGTGTACAAGCCTATCGAGTTTGTTGTAGATGGCTTGCTTGCGCAAGGTCTGTACATCTTAGCAGGTGCACCAAAAGTGGGAAAGTCATGGCTGGCACTTGATATGTGCTTGTCGATAGCGAAAGGAGAAAAAGTTTTAGGTCAGGAAACGGCTCAAGGAACTGCGCTCTATCTGTGTTTGGAAGACAGCTATGTACGAATCCAAAATCGTCTCTATGAAATTACAGATGAGCCGACAGAGCGATTGCATTTTGTAATCATGTCAGAATCAATAGGCAGCGGACTTGAAGAGCAGATCAAGAATTTCAAGAAAGAGCATAGCGATTTAAAAGTTGTGTTCATTGACACTCTGCAAATGATTCGTGAGTCAACCGATAACGGTTATGGCTCGGACTACAAAGAGTTATCTGTTCTAAAAAATCTTGCGGACAAGCTTGAAATTGCAATCGTAGTTGTTCATCACACAAGAAAGTGTTCGGACAGCGATCCGTTCAATATGATTTCGGGCTCGACAGGAATCAGCGGATGCGTTGACGAAAGCATGGTTATTGTAGAAACAAAGCGTGGCAGTCGAAATGCAAAGCTATACTGCGTAGGTCGTGATATTGAAAACGCAGAAATAAGCTTGCAGTTTGATAGCGATTTGAAAAAGTGGATAGTCACAGATGAGCCAACTGTTTCGAAAAGCAAAGACAATATTTTTCTCGCCGCATTGTATGTTTACATTCAGAAAAAGATTGATTTCACAGGAACGGCTTCAGAATTGGTAACCGCACTGAAAAGTATTTCAAATGAAACATTCTATCCGAACAGAGTTACAAGAGATTTGGTTCAGAACGGTTACACGCTCAGACAGTATGGAATTGATTTTCTGTACAAGCGGACACGAAACGGCAGACTGATTATTCTTCATTACGACCGTGAGCGTGACAGTAGTGACAGTAAAACCTCGGGCGAAGTTACTGTCAACAGTTTGGCTTTAAAAGTCTGAAAACCATTGAAAATCCTTGCTTTGCGAGGTGTGACGGTAGAAATCAAGTGGTAGTTTTACTGTCAACATTTCAGAGTTACTGTCAACGCAAAACTCTTCATAAACGAGCCAACTACCACCCTGATTCACTGGGAAAAGGTTTCTATAGGGATACCTAACCAATATGCAAACTCTCTAAATCGTCCGCCCCGAATTTGTATAATCATACAAACTTTTAAAAAATTGCTGTCAAAATGGTTGTAAAACCTCAACTTCTTACCCTATACAAGTGAGAGCAAACTCTACAAAAAATTTG
Organism: Ruminococcus sp. RTP21204st1_B2_RTP21204_210225; assembly: GCF_040914135.1. Lineage (NCBI taxonomy): Bacteria > Bacillati > Bacillota > Clostridia > Eubacteriales > Oscillospiraceae > Ruminococcus > Ruminococcus sp. RTP21204st1_B2_RTP21204_210225. The sequence goes on from NZ_JBCPGA010000040.1 coordinate 10,229, forward strand.
TTACGACTTTGTTCAAGCCTACAAACTTTATGAATTAAGGGTTGTCAAAACGGCGACTCCTTTTCGTATACAAGTGAGAGGGAACTCTATAAATAATCCATTCAGATTTTGTGCAAGTCTACAAAATTTTTTCACACACGCATAAAAAGCATCTTTTCATCGGCTACAGTATGAAGGCAAAAAAATCTTGACAACAAAATCCCACGTAGGAGAGATACCAAGCGGCGAAGTACAGCGAAGATCGTTCAGGAGGAGCAGAAGCGTAACCAAGCTTGGAATACGTCCTTAAGTCAGACAAGATTTTCTGACAGGAACTGTACTGTTGTGGGGCAAACAAAAATAATAATTGCGATACCCTCCGTGTCACAGTGCTATGCCTTTAAGGATTAATACTAACTAATATTATTAATAGCAGAAGAAAGAATGATATGTAGTTATCAAAGATTGATTGGTGATGAATGACGAATAGAATCGGCGGATTGATTCGCTGATTGACAATCCGCCTTTTCTCTTCTGCGAATAAGAATGGAGATGTTCAATAATCAAAAAAAGTGTAATTAATTTTAACCGCAACACAACGGCGATATTTGCCCTCCCAACTCGCAGTAGGGTAAACATACCACCGTAGACGGTATAAGCCACACACGCCGATTGTAAGCGGTGTACGAAGGGATAAATGAGCAATTCTGAAATCAGTTAAAAAGCACATCGGGAACTTGATATGTTGGTTATGCACAAATTCCCGATTCGCCGCATGACGAAGAAAGTGAAATATTTCATTGCAGGTTAAAGTCATGGCGTCTGAAGCCGCCATGACGCTCACAGCGGACAGCAAAGCTGACCGCAAATGTGCCGTAAATACGCAGTCTTCACACAGGTCTTGTGCATATTTTAGGCGGTCGCCTCATGGAGTCAAAATACGGCTTTCAGCGGAAATCAGGGGTCTAAAGGTCAGAAAAGTGCGTGAAATCGGCATAATTAACGGCGTCGTGATAAGAAAGAAGTAGAATTATGGCAAAAGAAAAAACGGCTGTATATTTTCAGCCGGAAACTATGAGAAAGATCGAGCAGGAGTACAAGGACGACAATTGTGCTTCAAAAACAGAGTTCATTGAAAAAGCCGTCACGTTTTACATCGGCTATCTTCGTCAGCAGCAGGAGGTAAACTACCTATCCCCTATGATAACAGAAACGGTCAAGGCGCAGATAAAAGGTACGGAACAGCGGCTTGCCCGTCTGATGTTTAAGGTCGCAGTCGAGCTTGGAAAGCTCTCGCATATGACTGCGGCTATCAATGATGTTGACGATGAAACTCTAGAAAGTTTACACGCTATGTGCGTAAACGAAGTACGGAAGATCAATGGAATTATCGATTACGAGAACGCTGTTGATTTTCAGCAAGGCTAAGATGGTGCGTAACGAATACGAACCGCAAAATTTAAATATGAAAGGACTGAACTGATTTGTTTACACGAATAACAACAATCAAGACAACGAAGTGGAGAGTGATTTATGCAGAATATTCACAAAGAAATAGAGGAGAAACCAGATTCAAATCAGTACCGACGCCGACATGATTACTCGCACATCGAAACTGTGATTGATGGAGTAACTTACAAAATCTTATCCGTTAGTCCCAGAGCAGATGAAGGATACAAGCCACAAAAAGTGTCGGAACTGTTCGCTTATCTTATTAACGGCAGATAAAATTATCAAAAAATTTTCTGGACTTTCAAGCCGGATAGTGATATATTGTAGCTGTATCCTATTCGGTTTGAAAATTTACAGACTATGAAAGGATGGATAAATATGTCTGATTCGAATCGAAAAATTACTGCGTTATACTGCCGTTTATCACAGGAGGATATGAGGGACGGTGAGTCGGTCTCTATTGAAAATCAGAAACTCATCCTGCAAAAATATGCGAATGACCATGGTTTCTTAAACTGTAAATTCTATGTTGACGACGGATATTCCGGAGCAAGTTTTAATCGTCCGGCATTCAAGGAAATGATGATTGAAGTGGAAAGCGGAAATGTTTCTGCGGTGATTGTAAAAGACCAGTCGAGACTTGGCAGAGAATATTTGCAGACGGGTATGCTTATGGAAGTTACCTTTCCGCAGTATGACGTCCGTTTTATCGCCGTAAACGACGGTGTAGACAGCGCCGACGGTACAAACGATTATGCGGGAATACGCAATTATTTCAACGATCTTTTTGCAAGGGATACAAGTAAAAAGATCAGAGCGGTTCAGCGTGCAAAGGGCGAGCGCGGTGAGCGTGTTGGATCGGTAATAGCATATGGATACATGAAGAATCCCGACGATCCTAAGCAGCTGATCCCAGATCCCGAAACAGCGCCGATAGTGAAAGGAATTTTTGAAATGTATGCAGACGGAATCGGAATAATGAAGATATGTGATAAATTGTGTGCACAGAAAGTTATGTCGCCAAGCGTTTACGCATTCAGAAAAACAGGACGCAGGACGGGAAGATTGAATCCGGATAAACCGTATCATTGGGATCAGAAGTCCGTTCGACTGATGCTTTCAAACAGAGTCTACTGCGGCGATACCGTGAATTTTAAAACCTATACCAAGTCCAACAAGCTGAAAAAACGTATTAAAAACGATGAGGAAAACGTTCTGATTTTTGAAAACACCCATGAACCTATCGTTGACAGAAAAACCTTTGATTTAGTACAAAAGCATTTTGACGGAAGAAAACGTCCCGATAGACAAGGAGAAATGGATAAATATGCAGGATACCTTTACTGCGGCGACTGCGGTAAGCGGTTGTATCTTCAGAGGGCAAAGACAAAGGCTGTTGAAAAAAACAGCTTCATATGCGGAGGCTACCAAAAGCGTACAACCGACTGCACCTGTCATCATATCAGAGAACAAGTTTTAGATCAAATCGTACTTGAAAATCTCAAAGCCGCCACAGCCTTCGCCCGAGATAATCCTGAGAAGTTTTACGCAATGGCAGCTAAGAACGGCGAGGTCGAGGCAAGGAGATTGTGTATAAATGCCGAGCGTGAGAAAGAGCAGATCACTGCAAGAATAAAACAGCTTGACAATATCATTAGCTGTCTGTATGAGGACAGGGTCACAGGGCGTATTACCCCGGAACGTTATGATATTCTTGCAAGCGGTTACGAACAGGAACAATCGCATCTTCGTCTTGAACTCGAATCTATATCGCACAAAATATCTGAAATGGATCTACGTGAGCAGTACATTCAGAAGTTTATAGCAAAAGCTAAGGAATACATTGAAATGCCTAAGCTTACTCCTGAACTGCTGAGAGTGTTTATACGCAGGATAGAGGTTTATGAAAAAACGGAAAAGTATTCAAGAACCTGCGGCAATACGATTGTGATCCATTACACATTTGAGACTGAAAGCCTTAAGCACATATAATACGAAACCCGTAAGGTATTGAGCTTACGGGTGATACATAAAATTTAATTCTTCGTTAAGGATAGTCCGAGCTTGCAGGCTCGGCGTTTTTCATGCCCAAAAGTGAGCGGATTAACAGCGAATGTAAAGCGTTTGAAAGGCTCCAGAGCAAGCTCAAGGGTAGCTACAAGCCCTATACAGACAAGGGCAGAAAGGCACAGAAACAAAGGAATTTGCAGGAGTGTGTTCAGACAGTGCTAAAGGACTTGCGACAGAACGCTCGTACCCGTGAGCAGTCAATAAATACGGCGAAACTGCTGTATCAGCTTGCGGATAGCGCTGTCAGGTTATCTATTGAAGAAACTTTGTCTGAACCCGTGGCAGAACATATCGAATCTGAGGACATCGTTTGCGAACCTGAACCTTGTATGGAATTTGGTTGATGCGATACCCTCTGCCTCACGGTGCAATACCTTGAAGATAACAAACTAACTTTTCTTTTAAATACAGAAGAAAGCATATTTTTATGGATAGGAGGTGAAATTTTGAGTGAAAAACAAATGATTTTAATAGGTTTGCTTGTCATAGCTTTCATTGCATTTTTGGTGATCGTAAATTTACTTGACAATAGATCTCTTAACGGAATAAAAGCTAAGAAAGTCGGCAATGGACAGCACGGAACTGCGAGGTGGGCGACAAAAGCTGAGATAAAGCGTACTTTTATCCCTCTGCAATTCGAGCCAGAGATGTGGAGAAAAGGTCAGAACCTGCCGACTGTTCAAGGTACGGTGGTAGGCTGTCGGACACACGGCAAAAAAACTGTGGCTATTGTAGATGACGGTGATGTTCACACGCTTATGATAGGCGCTGCGGGTGTGGGCAAGACCGCATACTTCTTGTACCCTAACATCGAACTTGCCTGTGCAAGCGGAATGTCGTTTATCAGTACTGATACAAAGGGAGATGTGGCGCGAAATTATGGTACTATCGCAAGCAAGTATTACGGCTACAATGTTTCTGTTCTCGACCTTAGAAATCCCACACGTTCAGACGAGAACAATATACTGCATCTTGTTAATAAATACATGGATTTGTATTTGGAAGATAAGAGCAACCTTTCGGCGAAAGCAAAAGCTGAGAAATACGCTAAAATCACAGCAAAAACAATAATCAATATCGGCGGAGGCGACAGTTCAAACTACGGGCAGAACGCTTTTTTCTACGATGCGGCTGAGGGTCTGCTTGCCTCGGTTATCCTGCTTTTAGCAGAGTTCGGCGATAAAAACGAACGTCATATCGTATCTGTGTTTAAGCTGATACAGGACTTGCTTGCAAAGTATCAGCCGAATCCCAAAGCAAAACCGAAGATGTATTTTTCAAAACTTATGGACAAGCTTCCCTCGGAGCATAAAGCGAAATGGCTTGCGGGAGCGGCTCTTAATTCTTCCGACCAGTCCATGCTGTCGGTAATGTCCACTGCCCTTTCAAGGCTCAACAGCTTTCTTGACACAGAAATGGAGCAAATGCTCTGTTTCGGAACTGCTGTGGACGCAGAGAAATTCTGCAATGAGAAGTCTGCGATTTTTATAGTTCTGCCCGAAGAAGATACAAGCAAATATTTCATGGTAAGTCTGCTGATTCAGCAGTTATACCGTGAGATTCTGGTCATAGCCGATGAGCATGGCGGAGCACTTCCGAACCGTGTAATGTTCTACATGGACGAGTTCGGCACGTTTCCGAAAATCGACGGAGCAGAGGCGATGTTCTCGGCAGGTCGTTCAAGAAAAATATCCATAGTTGCGATAATCCAGTCCTTTGCACAGCTTGAACAGAACTACGGCAAACAGGGCATGGAAATCATAACGGACAATACTCAGCTCACGGTTTTCGGAGGGTTTGCCCCAAATTCTCAGTCTGCGGAGGTTCTGTCGAAAGCTCTCGGAGAACAAACGGTATTAAGCGGTTCGGTTTCGCAGGGCAGAGATAAAAGTCAGTCCTTGCAGATGATAGGCAGACCATTGATGACGGTTGATGAACTGAAAAGTATGCCAAAGGGACAGTTTATTGTCATGAAAACAGGTGCTCACCCGATGATTTCAAAACTAAAGCTGTTCTTCAAATGGGGTATTAAATTTGAAGGCGAGTACCGTCTGCCGGATAAAACCGCAAGATACGTTTCCTACAAGGAGTGTGGAGAACTTATCCGTGATGTTGAGATTAAATATCCGCAGAAGAAAAAAGTGACTTCTACAGCGGAATTTGAAATTGTCGATGACGAAGACTTTGAAGATGAACCGCCAAAAAAGAAAACTAATGTAAAAACGAACAGGAGTTGATGCATATTGATATTACCGAGAAGAATTTACGATTTAGGCTTGTCGCACAAAGCGGTATCGGTGTACTGCTATCTGTGCGGACGGGCAGACAAAAACGGAGAATGCTACCCCTCAGTGGGTCGAATTGCAGAGGATCTAAGCCTGTCAACTTGCACGGTGTTTCGGGCATTTAACGAATTAGAAAAGCGTGATTTATTAGAGCGGTTTCCACGTTATCATCCACAAGGCGGTCGGAGAAGTTCGCTGTATCGAATAAAGGGTGAGATAACTAAAACAAATCGTTCCAAGAAACGAGGTGGCAGCGTTGTTTGATTGGATAAGTGACGCCATAGACTGGATAGGCGACGGAATATCGTCGCTTTGGGATAGCACGGTAGGGTCAGCTGTGGACGCAATTACCGACGAGATATGGGACATCATGTTCAATTGGTTGTTCAATCTCATTTACGGAGCGGTAGCCGACCTTTTTGAATTCATAAACGAAAGCACAAGCGATATATTTTCGTTGTCATGGGTGCAGTCGTTCATTGCATTGTTTCACAGTCTTGCATGGATGTTATTTGCCTGCGGAATGATAGTTGCGGTGTTCGATACGGCAATTGCATACGAATCTGGGCAGGCAAACATCAAAAACACCTGCATAAACGTTCTGAAAGGGTTTATGGCGGCGAGTCTGGTGACAGTTGTTCCTCAGCGTCTGTACTCGCTTTGCGTTGCTCTTCAAGGGACTTTCTCTTACGAGCTGTTAGGCGGTTTCATAGGGGCAACTTCATCAACTGTTGCAGGCACGGGACTTTCGGTCATAGTCGCTCTTGCCTCTGATGTATCGCTGTTCAGCCTGTTTTTCATAATTCTGTTCGGCTACTGCACGGTAAAAGTTGTGTTTGCAAACATCAAGCGAGGCGGAATAATGCTCTGTCAGATAGCTGTGGGAAGTCTGTATCTGTTCGGAGTTCCCAGAGGGTACACCGACGGATTTTACAGCTGGTGCAAGCAGGTCATAGCCACTTGCCTTACTGCATTTTTGCAGACCACAATACTGTATCTCGGACTTTTGACTTATACTCAGCACGCACTGCTTGCGGTGGGGATATGTCTGTCGGCGAATGAAGTTCCGAGGATTGCTCAGATGTTTGGGCTTGATACAAGTGTAAGAGTTAATATGATGAGTGTGAGTCATACTGTTTCTATGGGGGCTAAGGCTGTTGGCTTGATTAAGGCAAAAACATAATCTTGCATTCAGAACTGCAAATTGACAGAAATGTGGATTTATGATATAATGATATTGTAGTGAGGTGAAAGATTATGGATAAAACAATAATTTATCAAGGACAGATTAGTGGATTTCCATTGTTTAAATTTCAGACCGCAGATATAATTGAAAAAATACAAAAAGGTTCATTTTATATGAATAGCTTAAAGGTATATAGAGATCGATATCAAACTAGTGGAGATGAAGAAATCGGAGATCCTTTTGAGGGAAAAATTTATGTTAATAACGCTCAATTGATTATCCCGGAAAAGAGTATAATTGAACCATGTAATAATCAAGTTTTTTAAACTCCAAATGAAGATGATTTTGTATTTTGTATGTTTGGGATCAATCCGCAAATTCATAAATCATTTTGTTTTAATGAAGATCAAAAGAAAAAATGGTTAGAAATTTATGATACAGCGTTAATTATTAAGGATCAACAAGAGTTTTTTAATCGAATAAAAAATAAAGCTTTAGAAATGAATATTGATATTATAGGTGACTTTGTGAATTATTACGATGATTCAATAAACGATGTAACCCCATTTATATGTAGCTTATTAAAAGGCATACGAAATTCAGTATTTCATAAAAGGAAAAAATACGCATACCAACAAGAATATCGATTTACTATGGTTAATAATAAAAAATCAGATAACTTTGAAATGAATATAGGAGACATTAGTGATATATCAACTATACTTCCTTTGGATAAATTTTTAAATGTAGAAATCTATCCTCACGAGTAATTATTGTAAATACAGTCAAGCCTTGATATAATCCCCTTAGAGTAGACACACGAAAAAACAAAAATCGTGAAAAAACTCTAAGGGGGTATTTTATGTCAAGAAGAGGAATATTGAGTGATGAGGAAAGAATTGAAGCGGTACAGGAATATCTTGAAGGGAAAGGCAGCTATCGCTCAATTGCAAGAAAATATGGAATCAATTACGAACGATTTCGACAACTTGCTATCCGTGCGAAAACAGAAGGTATAGAAGCGGTCAAAACGAGGAGTACAAACAAAAAATATCAAGTGGAAACAAAAATAAAAGCTGTGAGAGAATACATGGAAGGTAAATATAGCCTTGTAGAGATATGTTCAAGGTACCAAATTAGCGGTCACAGTGTTCTCATCCAATGGATAAAGTGGTATAATAGTGGTAGAGACTTTAAGGAGCGCACACGCTCGGAAAGAGGAATTACCATGAACAAAGAAAGAAAAACCACACAGGAAGAACGAGCAGAGATCGTAGCATTCTGTATTGAAAACGGCAAGGACTATAGACTTGCGATGGAGAAATATAGTGTATCCTATCAACAGATCTATTCCTGGGTACGAAAGTATGAAGCAACGGGCATAGAAGGTCTCACCGACCGCAGAGGCAAAGCAAAGCCGGAAGATAAGCTTACAGAAGCGGACAGGCTGCGAATGGAAAACAAGATATTACAAGCCAAGCTGAAAGATATGGAAATGGAGAATAAGCTGCTAAAAAAACTCAGGGAACTGCAAGGAGGTGGTCACTGAGCGGAGTACGGAACGAGGACAAGTATCTTGCAATCAAATACATGAATGAGGCGGAGCATTACCCGATTCAAAAGCTCTGTGCTGCTGTTCACATCGCACACTCTGCATATTACAAATGGCTGAAAAGAACGCCGAGTTTAAGCCAGAAAGTCAATGAGCAGCTGGCAGAATGGATCAAACAGCACTATGAGGAACGAAACGGGATCTTAGGATATCGTCAGATGACGGTCGTGATAAACCGTGAACATGATGTACATTTCAACAAGAAGCGTATTCACAGAATAATGCAGATCCTTCATCTGAGATCAGTGACTCGTATCAAGAAGAATACATATATTCCGTCAACACCTCAGATCACAGCAGAGAATGTTTTGAATCGAGATTTTCACGCAGATAAGCCAAACGAGAAGTGGCTGACTGATGTAACGGAGTTCAAATATTACATTGGCATGAATGTTAAAAAGCTGTATCTTAGTGCGATCCTCGACCTTTATGACAAGCGTATCGTGGCTTACAAGATCGGCAGCAGCAACAACAATGATCTTGTGTTTTCTACATTTGATGAAGCAGTTCATCTGAATCCTGACGCGCATCCCATCTTTCACTGCGACAGAGGATTTCAATACACCAACAAGATGTTTCATCAAAAAATTGTTGATGCCGGAATGATACAGAGTATGTCACGTGTCGGAAGATGCATTGATAATGGTCCAATGGAAGGCTGGTGGGGAATCCTCAAATCCGAGATGTACTATCTCCGCAAGTTTACAGATAAGGATGAACTGAGCTCGGCGATAGAAGAATACATCAGATAATACAATACAAAGCGTTACCAGATCAAGCTGAATTGTATGACACCGATGGAATACCATGAAGCGTATGCTGCTTGATCGAACGTCGGGTGCTTGCCAATTGCTAACAACAAAGCAGCCTGCACAAATTGCACAGACTGCTTTTAGTCATTACATGGAATATTTTTGTTTTTTGCGCTGTCTACTTGACAGGGGGCGGGTCACCTAAAAACTTGGCTGTATTTTTATACCCAAAAGGAGGTTTGATAAAATTGAAAACCTACATCTACCCCGAAAACCTGAGAGCAAACGTAAAGCTGTGGTTCTGGAGCGTTCGGGATTTTATCATAATCTGCGGCGGAATAATTCTGTCGGTTGTGATTCTGGTGAACTTCTGGAACGTCCTGCCCTTTGCTGCGACCGCCTGCTTTGCGTTTCTCTCTCTTCGGGTCGACGAAACTGCAATTATAGACTATATTTTTAACGCTGTGAAGTTTTTTCTGACTTCGCAGCAATTGTATTTATGGAGGAAAAGTTAAATGAAGAAAAGCAAAAACAGCGTTCAGGGTCTTATCGGTCTTGAACGCTTTACTAAATACGGCGTAAAAACCGATAAGGCTGAGATAGCATTTTTCAGCGTAGAGCCGACTAATATTTCCGTGCTGTCAGCAGCTAATATCGACGTCAAAATACATCATCTTATGATGCTGTTAAGCACTATACCCGACCTTGAGATACTTGCTCTTGACTCCTGTGAATGTTTTGACTCAAACAAAATGTATGTGAAAAAGCGTTTGCAGACGGAGCAGAACGAGGCGGTCAGAAAACTGCTGCAAGCTGACTATGATTTTCTCGACGAGATTCAACTTGAAATGTCCTCTGCAAGACAGTTTGTGTTCGCTTTAAGGTTCAAACGTGAAAAGGACGAACAGATCTTTAACACCATCAACCGAGTGGATAAAGCGATTTCCGAACACGGATTTGCAGCTCGGCGAATGAGCAAATCTGATATCAAGCGTATGCTTGCACTGTATTTCGGAACGAGTATTTCAGGCGATGAGATACCCGATATCGAGGGAGAAACCGAATTTGATTTGGAGGCGAAAACAAATGAGAACTAAAAAGCAGAAGAAAAAAGAACTGTCTGATGAGCAGCTTGAGATAGTGGAAGCAAAGGACTTTTTCGACCGCACCATGCCGGGCGTGATCCGCTTTTACACCGACCACTACATCTGCGGAAACTTCTACAAGTCCTGCTGGGCGGTGACGGAGTATCCGCCAAGTACGGAAGAAACGGCTATACTTGCTCACCTTGCGGACAGGAACGGTGTAACGCTCCGTATCTACAACCGACTTGTTACAAACATGGAGCAAAGGAAGATCGTTCAGCAGGCAATGCGTAAGAACCATATGATGACCACCACAAATGACGTCAACGAAAGCATCAAGGCTCAGAACAACATCGACGATGTGGTAGAACTGCTGTCGGAGCTTAGAAGGAACAAAGAGCCGCTCCTGCATACAGCCGTGTTTATCGAGCTAAAAGCAAGTACTGAGGATAAGCTGAAAGAACTGCAGGCTGATATTCAAATGGAACTGACACGTTCCAAAATATCCGTTGACCGTTTGCTTTTACGTCAGAAAGAAGGATTCTTGTCTGTTCATCCTGCGGGCAATAACGTATTCGCAAGTCAGTTTGAAAGAGTGCTGCCTGCAAGCTCGGTGGCTGATCTTTATCCGCTGAACTATTCAGGTAAAACTGACGAAAAAGGCATATATATCGGCCGAGACAAGTTTGGAACTAACATTCTTGTTGACTTTGACAAGCGAACTGAGGACAAAACCAACTCGAACATTTTGATACTTGGCAACAGCGGTCAGGGCAAGTCTTATCTTATGAAACTGCTGTTGTGCAATCAGCGTGAATCAGGCAAATCTATACTGTGCTTAGACCCTGAACACGAATATGAGGATCTGTGCAATAACCTTGGCGACACATATATTGATATGATGTCGGGCGAGTTTATGATAAATCCGCTTGAACCTAAAGCGTGGTCAGAAAGTTCTCGCCCTGAAAATCAAGAAAAGGAAACCGGTGACAGCCCTGAAACATTCCGAAAAGTAACCCGTTTAAGTCAGCACATCAGCTATCTAAAAGACTTTTTCAGAGCATACAAAGACTTCACAGACGCAGAGATCGACACAATAGAGATAATGCTTATGAAACTGTATGCACGCTTCGGCATTGACGATCTTACAGATCTCGATAAGCTGGAAAGCTGTGACTATCCTGTAATGTCAGACCTGTATGAGTTAGTTGAAAAAGAATTTATGGCGTTTGATAATGCTAAGAAACACCTCTACACCGAAGAAATACTGCAGAATATCTGTTTGGGATTGCACTCAATGTGCAAAGGTGCAGAATCGAAATATTTCAACGGCAGAACAAATATCAAGGACGGAGAGTTTATCTGTTTCGGCGTAAAAGGTCTTATGGACACCAACAAGCGGCTGAAAGATACTCTGCTGTTCAACATCTTGTCATATATGTCAGATCAGCTTTTAGGCAAGGGAAATACTGTTGCGGCAGTTGATGAGCTGTATTTATTCCTCACTAATATGACGGCGATAGAATATATTCGTAACGGAATGAAACGTGTTCGAAAAAAGGAATCGTCTTTCATATTAGCTTCGCAAAATATCGAGGACTTTCTGCTGCCTGAGATAAAGGAATTCACAAAGCCGCTGTTTTCTATTCCTGCACATCATTTTCTGTTCAATCCGGGAAATATCTCGCCGACGGCATTTATTGACACCTTACAGTTGGAAGAATCAGAGTACAGTCTTATCAAGTATCCCGAACGAGGTACTTGCCTTTACAGGTGCGGTAATGAGAGGTATCTGCTGCAGGTCATTGCTCCTGCTTACAAGGCGGCGCTGTTTGGTTCGGCTGGCGGTAGATAAAACTGTTCGCAACAGGTGTAAAATTTGAGTTTGACTACAATAGGAGGTCGATAAAATTGCAGAAGAAAAAATACGGCATATGGAAAACACGTTATGCTGAGAACAGCAGAAATATTTTTGAGGACTGGGTTCGTCATAACGGCGAGCCCATTTTGTTTGCAACGGAGCGTGGTGCACTTGAATATATGCACGGCATAGAAATGAAAACGCAGGGTGCATTTACTGAATTTGAAGTTAGTGAGGTGATCTGATGTCGTCAGCAGTTGCGGTGGCTGTGAAAAAGATAGCCGTATATATTCTCGGAGATGAACACAAGCGTGGCAAGCTGTTCGTGGCAGTCGGTAGTATCATCGCCGGATTTCTGGGTCTTATGTTCCTGCCTATTGCTGTTATCTCAAGTATTGGAAGTATGAATATTGAACAGCCCGACGTAGACAAAAGTCTGTTTACGGAGTCGGCTTTGTTTTAAAGTCTGGACAGCGAACAGCAGGCGGAGATAACAAATATTCAAAATCAAGGACAGGCAATAGAGTACGCTATGGCAAATGCAGGGGTGAGAGATCAGACGATCAAGGCTCAGCTGATATATATGTCATACTTTGATGAAGTGCAGAATTTTAATGCTGAGTCATATGCTGATCTGTTTGTCGTTGCTCCAAATGACAGTGATTTAATTGCGGCGATAAACTCAACTTACGGTTTGGATATTGACTATGATGAGTTTGTTCGCACATACACTTTTGTGATGAACAGCACCATAAATGCGTTTATGTTTACTGATACAGGCACGAAAAATTGTGCTGATCTTGCGGCTTGGGCTGATAATGCTTACATCTCAGGCTGGGGATATATGAACGGTTTTATTGGTGAAAGGAATGAAACTGACAGAATACGTTATGCGGATAATGCAGGGCTTGTGCTGGGATATCTGAACTACAGTCCGACCGATAAAATGTTCGGTTGCGATTACGATACGCTTGTTTACACGGAGCAAGGAAGTCTTGATACCATGCCGGAGACCGCAGGAATAGGACTGTTCGATGGCAGTAAGCACGGAATATATGTTGGAAACGGCAAGGTGATCTACAGTTCGGAAAGCCTTGGATATGTCACTAAAGAAAATGTTTCAAACGGCAGCTGGACAAGCTGGTGTACCTATGATGGAGTGACTTATCCTCAGGAGGTGACTGACGCTATTCAAAGTGTGAATGAGGACAGCTCATCAGAAAATTAATTTTATTGGAGTGTGATAGGTTGAAAAAATCAGTTACGGTAAATGTAAACGAGAAAAAGCTCTCGGCGATAGAAATGTATCTGGAGCAGAAGAACACAACTCTTGCGGCTGAGCTTGAAAAGTATGTGGATCAGCTTTACGGCAAGGTCGTTCCGCAGAATGTGAGAGATTTTATTGATATGATGTCTGCGAAAAAGCCTGCGAGAAAGCCGAAGAATCTTGCTCCTGATGAATCGGAAAAGCAGTCCGAGCAGTAATTCGACGCAGTTCGCGCCGTGTCGCCTTGTGTGGCGAGGTTCGGAGGTCGGTGTGATAACTTTACCCTAACAACGGTCGGAGCGAATTTTGGGCATTTTGTCGAGCGTTAAGAACAAGTCTTATCGCAGAGTTTGAGAATGGTAGGGATCAGATGATTTCGGGTGGGTTTGAGGGGCATTTAATATATTGCTGGTTAAAGTTTTGGCGTCAAAGCCGCCAAAAC
>NZ_JBCPGA010000041.1:0-23155 GCF_040914135.1 Ruminococcus sp. RTP21204st1_B2_RTP21204_210225
TTTATTTTATCAGATTTTTGCCTATCTCTCTTTTCTTTTTTCTTAATTTTGTCCAATATCTATTGTAGCACTACAGGAATAGAGTAAAAAAGTTGTAAAAAGGGCTTGACAAAGCGGCAGAGATAGTGTATAATATATTACTGTAATTGGTTTGCTGCTATGGCTCAGTAGGTAGAGCACGTCCTTGGTAAGGACGAGGTCACCGGTTCAAGCCCGGTTAGCAGCTCCAGCAAAACAGCTATTAAATTGCGTAAATGCGTGGTTTGATAGCTGTTTTTGTTTTGTGTGATGTTCTGTGATATTTCTTAAAAATTTACGATAAGGGACTATGTAGTGGAACATAGATTATGATGTCAAAGCTTTTTCCCCTGCCACGATACCCTACACACAAAAAACACCGCCCGAACTCCTCGGACGGTGTTATATTTTTACCTCGTATTACAGATTTGTATACTCCATAAGGTTCTTATCCACCTCACGGGCAACATCTCTGCCCTCTCTGATAGCCCATACTACAAGTGACTGTCCTCTGCGGACATCGCCTGCGGCAAAGACGTTCTTCACGTTCGTCTGATGTGTGCCGTCGGCTGTTGCGATATTCGTTCTGCCGTCTACCTCGACGCCAAAAGCCTTTGTGAGATAGCTTTCAGATCCCAGAAAGCCTGCCGCAATAAGCACAAGCTCGGTTTCTACCTTGTATTCGCTGCCCTCAACAGGCTTCATTATCGTTCTGCCTGACTTAGGGTCTTTCTCTGGGGAGAGCTTTACAAGCACTGCGCCCTTAAGATTGCCCTTTTTGTCTTTGAGAAACTCCTTGACAGTTGTCTGATAAACTCTCGGGTCATGACCGAACACACCGATGGCTTCCTCCTGACCGTAATCTGTCTTGCAGACCATTGGCCACTGCGGCCATGGGTTGTTCTCAGCTCTCGTGTCAGGAAGCTTTGGCATCATTTCAAGCTGCAAAACGCTCTTTGCGCCATGTCTTACGCTTGTACCAACACAGTCATTTCCTGTATCTCCGCCGCCTATTACCATGACGTTCTTGCCCTTTGCGGAAATATGGTTTTTATCCGTAAGACCGCCGTTCAGCAGCGCCTTAGTTGTGGATTTCAGAAAATCCACTGCAAAATAGATACCCTTTGCATCTCTGCCCTCGGCTTTGATATCTCTAGGGTTTGAAGCACCACAACAAAGTATTACTCTGTCGAAGTCATTGAGAAGCTCAGCCGCTGTGATATCCTTGCCCACATTAACGCCTGTGCGGAACTCGATGCCCTCTTCTTTCATTATGTTTATCTTGCGCTCGATTATCTGCTTTTCAAGCTTCATGTTCGGTATGCCGTACATAAGCAGACCACCCACTCTGTCCTCACGCTCGAAAACTGTTACACTGTGACCTCTCTGATTGAGCTGGTCAGCGGCAGCAAGACCTGACGGACCTGAGCCTATAACAGCGATAGTCTTTCCTGTTCTTACCTTTGGCACTCTTGCTGAAGCATATCCGCAGGCATAAGCATTTTCGATAATGCCGTATTCGTTAGCCTTTGTGGTAACAGCGTCGCCATTAGCTCCGCAGGTGCAGGCTTTTTCGCAAAGTGCAGGACAAACTCTTGATGTGAACTCAGGAAAATTGTTCGTCATATGAAGTCTGTAATATGCCTGCTCCCAGTTGCCCTTGTATATAAGGTCGTTCCATTCAGGGATAAGATTGTTAAGCGGACAGCCTGAAAATGCGTTGCCTATCTTCATTCCTGCCTGACAGAACGGCACACCGCAGTCCATACATCTTGCTCCCTGCTTTTGCTGCTCCTCCTTTGAAAGAGGAGTGTGAAATTCATTAAAATTCTTTATACGTTCCTCAACGGAGAACGCTGCTGCGTCCTCACGCTTATAGTCCATAAAACCAGTTGGCTTTCCCATATCTCAACTATACTTGCTTTCACAGCAAGTATATCCTCCTTTCGATTTTAAAAGTACAATATCTCATGTGCGCAGGCTTACTGCTTGCCGTTGATGATCTGATAGAATGCTTCTATCTGCGCCTGATCGCTACTCATACCCTTTTCTTCCATTGAAGCTATAGCAGACATCATCTTCTTGTAATCGTGAGGGATTATCTTCTTAAACTTAGGCAGATATTCCTCAAAGTCATCAAGAATACGCTTGCCCTTTTCAGAGCCTGTTGCGTCAACGTGCTGCTGGATAAGGTCTTTGAGCTGAATGATATCGTACTTCTCCTTGACCTCAGAGAAAAGTACCATTTCCTTGTTGAGTCTTGTGTAAAGGTGTCTGTCCTCGTCAAGAACGTAAGCTACACCGCCTGACATACCTGCCGCAAAGTTTTTGCCCGTCTTGCCGATAACTACCACACAGCCGCCTGTCATATACTCA
This sequence comes from Ruminococcus sp. RTP21204st1_B2_RTP21204_210225, assembly GCF_040914135.1. Taxonomy (NCBI): domain Bacteria; kingdom Bacillati; phylum Bacillota; class Clostridia; order Eubacteriales; family Oscillospiraceae; genus Ruminococcus; species Ruminococcus sp. RTP21204st1_B2_RTP21204_210225. The sequence goes on from NZ_JBCPGA010000041.1 coordinate 2,395, forward strand.
CAGCCGTGGTCGCCAACGCCCTCGACAACTGCCACTGCGCCTGAGTTTCTTACGCAGAAACGCTCGCCTGCAACACCGTCGATGAACGCCTTACCGCTTGTTGCGCCGTAAAGTGCAACGTTACCGATAATGATATTGTCCTCGGCTTTGAAAGTGGAATCCTTCGGAGGATAAACAACGAGCTTACCGCCTGAAAGTCCCTTTCCGAAATAATCGTTAGAGTCGCCCACAAGCTCGAGGGTCAAGCCGTTCGGGATAAATGCGCCGAAGCTCTGTCCGCCTGAGCCGTTGCAGACTATCTTGTATGTATCGTCAGCAAGTGTGTTATAATACTTTCTTGTTATCTCTGAGCCGAAGATAGTACCGAATGAACGGTCTGTGTTCTTGACATTTACTGTGATAGACTTCTTCTCACCACTCTTAAGATTTTTCTCGAACTCCTTCATGAGCACCTTTTCATCAAGAGTGTTTTCAAGCTTGAAGTCATACTTGGATTTCTTGTTGTATTCTACCTTTTCTGAAACGTAATCAGAGTTGATGATATTAGAAAGGTCAACTTGTGCCGCAGTGCCTGTGATACCAGCCTTTGGCTTGATAAGGTCAATTCTTCCCACAAGCTCGTCAACTGTTCTTACGCCAAGCTTTGACATATATTCTCTAAGCTCGGAAGCCACGAATATCATAAAGTTCATTACATATTCAGGCTTGCCAGGGAACTTCTTTCTAAGCTCCGGGTTCTGTGTTGCAACACCAAATGGGCAAGTATCAAGATTACATACTCTCATCATTGCACAGCCGAGTGTTATCAGCGGAGCTGTTGCAAAGCCGAACTCCTCTGCGCCAAGGATCGCTGCGATAACAACATCACGGCCTGTCATGAGCTTGCCGTCTGTTTCGATAACGACCTTGTTTCTAAGACCGTTCTTGATAAGGGTCTGATGTGCTTCTGCAAGTCCAAGCTCCCATGGAAGTCCTGCATTGTAGATAGAGTTTCTCGGAGCCGCACCTGTACCGCCGTCATAGCCTGAGATAAGGATAACACCTGCGCCTGCCTTTGCAACGCCTGCTGCAACTGTACCAACACCGCACTCAGAAACGAGCTTTACAGAAATTCTTGCGTTCTTGTTTGCGTTTTTCAGGTCATAGATAAGCTGAGCCAAGTCCTCGATAGAGTAGATATCGTGGTGTGGCGGAGGTGAGATAAGCGACACGCCAGGTGTGGAGTGTCTTGTTTTAGCTATCCATGGATAAACCTTTTTGCCAGGAAGATGTCCGCCCTCGCCTGGCTTTGCGCCCTGTGCCATTTTTATCTGTATCTCATCAGCAGATGTGAGGTATCTTGAAGTTACACCGAAACGTCCCGAAGCCACCTGCTTGATAGCTGAACATCTGTCCTCAGAAGTACCCTTTGTGAGAAGTCTGTCAAGGCTCTCACCGCCCTCGCCTGAGTTTGACTTGCCGTGAAGTCTGTTCATTGCGATAGCAAGTGCTTCATGAGCTTCCTGAGAGATAGAGCCGTAGGACATAGCGCCCGTCTTAAATCTTCTTACAATAGAGTCAACGCTCTCAACTTCCTCCAGCGGAACAGGATTTTCAGCAAAGTTGAAATCCATAAGACCTCTGATGTTCACAGGGTCCATTTCCTCAGAGATAAGCTTTGAATACTTCTTGTATGTTTCATAGTCGCCAGTCCTTGCAGCCTGCTGGAGCAGGTAGATAGACTGAGGATTGTAGAGATGCTCCTCCTTGCCGCTTCTGAACTTGTGGCTTCCTCTTGATTCAAGCTCTGTGTCTGTGCCAAGTCCAAGAGGGTCAAAGGCTGATGTATGAAGTCTGTCAACGTTCTTCTCGATGTCAGATATTGTGATACCGCCTATCCTGCTGACAGTGCCGGTGAAGTATTTGTTTATAACGTCCTGACCGATACCGATAGCCTCGAATATCTGTGAGCCTTGATATGACTGTATAGTAGAGATACCCATTTTTGAAGCTATCTTTACGATACCATGGAGAACAGCCGCATTATAATCGTCAACAGCGGCATAGTAATCCTTATCGAGAAGGTCGTCAGCAATAAGCTCGTGGATAGTTTCCTGAGCAAGATAAGGGTTGATAGCGGAAGCACCATAGCCAAGCAGTGTTGCAAAGTGATGAACTTCTCTAGGCTCGCCGCTTTCGAGGATAATAGCAAGAGATGTTCTCTTCTTTGTAACAACAAGGTGCTGATGAAGTGCTGATACTGCAAGCAGTGACGGGATAGCAAGGTGGTTCTCGTCAACTCCCCTGTCTGAAAGGATAAGGATATTTGCGCCCTCGCTGAACGCCTTGTCTGCTTCTATATAAAGTCTGTTTATAGCCTTTTCAAGTCTTGTGTTCTTATAATAAAGTATAGGGATAACAGCTACCTTAAAGCCAGGAATGTGCATATTCTTTATTTTAAGGATATCTGTTGAGGTAAGGATAGGGTCGTGTATCTTCATTACCTTGCAATTTTCAGGCTTTTCTTCAAGAATGTTGCCGTCCTCGCCAATATAGACAGTTGTGGAGGTAACTATTTCCTCTCTGATAGCGTCTATAGGCGGATTTGTTACCTGTGCAAAGAGCTGTTTGAAGTAGTTGAACAGTGGCTGAGGCTCTTTTGAAAGCACCGCAAGCGGGCTGTCTGTACCCATAGCGGCAATAGACTCAGAGCCGTTCTTTGCCATTGGCAGGATAGATGTCATAACGTCCTCATAGGTATAGCCAAAAGCTTTCTGAAGTCTTTGTCTTTCCTCGTAGCCGTGTTCCTCTACCTTGATGTTTGGTATCTTAAGGTCTTTAAGTCTGACAAGGTTGCTGTCAAGCCACTCGCCGTAAGGCTGCTTTGAAGCATAGTATTCTTTAAGCTCGTCATCGTCGATAACTCTGCCCTGAACAGTATCAACAAGAAGCATTTTGCCTGGGCGAAGTCTTTCCTTTTCAACGATATTGTCTGACGGGATAGGAAGTGCGCCAACCTCAGATGAAAGGATAAGATTGCCGTCCTTTGTGATATAATATCTTGACGGACGCAGACCGTTTCTGTCAAGCACTGCACCCATGATATCTCCGTCAGAGAAAAGGATAGAAGCAGGTCCGTCCCATGGCTCCATCATAGTTGCATAATACTGATAGAAGTCTTTCTTAGCCTGACTCATCGTGCCGTTGTTATCCCATGGCTCAGGGATCGTTATCATGACAGCCAGTGGCAGATCCATTCCACTCATGACCAAAAATTCAAGTGTGTTGTCGAGCATTGCAGAGTCAGAGCCTTCTGTGTTTACAACAGGTGTGACCTTATCAAGGTCGCCCTTCAAATGCTCAGACTTCATCGTTTCCTCACGAGCGAGCATTTTATCAGCATTGCCTCTGATAGTGTTTATCTCACCGTTGTGAACGATCATTCTGTTAGGATGCGCCCTCTGCCAGCTTGGGTTTGTGTTGGTAGAAAATCTTGAATGTACCATAGCGATAGCAGACTCGTAGTCCTTATCCTGAAGGTCAGGGAAGAACTTTCTGAGATCCTGCACAAGGAACATTCCTTTATATACTATAGTTCTGCTTGAAAGCGATACAACGTAGGTGTCCTCATTTGACTGCTCGAACACACGTCTTGCAACATATAGCTTGCGGTCAAAGTCAAGGCCCTTTTTAACGCCCTTTGGACGCTTGATGAAGCACTGCATTATGGCAGGCATACACTCGACAGCTCTCTTGCCAAGCACCTCAGGCTTTGCAGGAACGACTCTCCAGCCAAGGATCTCCAAACCCTCTTTTTCGGCGATTATCTCAAACATCTTCTTTGCCTGATTTCTCGCAAGCTCGTTCTGTGGGAAGAAGAACATACCAACGGCATAATCTCTCTCCTCGCCAAGCGTGATTCCAAGCTCTGCGGCAGCGATCTTCTTGAAGAATTTATGTGAGATCTGAAGCAGGATACCTACTCCGTCACCTGTTTTGCCCTCTGCGTCCTTACCAGCACGATGCTCAAGCGTTTCAACGATAGTCAGCGCATTTGCAACAGTATCGTGGCTCTTTTTGCCCTTAATGTTCACAACAGCACCTATTCCGCAGTTATCATGCTCGAATTTCGGTGAATACAGGCTTTTTACATTAGTCATATCCTCCATGCGTTCCATTTTTATCACCCTTTCCTGCCAAACTGTAAAAAATTATAGCTTATCGTTCAGCAACGTATGTTATTTCACGGCTCATAGCCGATTTTTAGCTGTTTTTAACAAAAAAATTTGCAGGAAGAAATTAAAATCCTGCAATCCTGCATAAGTGCAAACAAACTCAAAGCGTGGTTTTTCGCACAAATGCAAGAAAATAGCCTTTTGTCGTCTTTTCCGACGGCTTAATCATTATAACACACATTACAGCAAAATGCAAGAGCGAATGATAAAACTTGCATAAATTCATTATTAATTTTTAGTTAATCGGTATACATATATAACTTATGATTTCATATTGCTTTCCTAGGTAAACCTTGCAAACTAACGTAACAACGCTCTTTTCAGCTTATTTACAGCCATTTTCAGTGGAGAATCGTACTCTTTGTAAAAATGCTGATAATCCTTAGAATTGTTCCAGTCGCCACCCCATTTCCAGCCATGACGCCTGAAAATGCAATAGCAAAGGTCCGTTCTGTCAATCTTGTGATCAAAAGCCTTGTCACGGTCTGCATACTCTGTAGCATTGGCAGGCATGACCTTATTCCCCACTATATAAGGATTTATAAGAGGGTTTATGTCTATCGCCCTGCCGTAGCTGTGAGCCGAAATAGTGTTGGTACCAGCCACCACCCTATAGTTGAAGGCAGAGGAATTGTTATCCGCCATTGACCTTTCATCATCAGCGTCATACTCGTCCACGAGCCTGATTTTTTCTATCTCATAACCGCCCTCGAAAAGCTCATAGAAGATATCCAGAACCTCCTGTGCAAGCTTCCTCGCCACGATAAGCTCCCCCGACTGCACCTTATGCTCAAAGTCATAATATCTCACACGCAGATAGGCAAGGTCGCCCAGCTTCACATAGGGATTTTCCTTATAGGAAACGCCTTTGATACGCTCTATCACCTCGTTTGGAAGCTCCTCAGCCGTAAAGCCCTCTCTGTATAATATCTTTTCCATAAAAAACACTCCTTACAAAAAGCGGTCAAGGCATGATACCTTGACCGTCCTTATTATTTATCCGCAGACTTGTAGTACATAACAACAGGCGTACCGTAAGGCACGTTGTCATAAACATATTTGGCGTCATCATAGCTCATATTTATACAGCCGTGAGAGCCGTTGTATTTGTATATCTCACCGCCGAAATATCCGCCTCGCCACGTTGAATCGTGAAGACCTATTCCGCAGAGAGAAACGTTGTTCCAGAAGTTGCACTTTGTATCCCACTCGTCGCCGTCGGCATTTGTGTCTTTCATACGCTTGTTGGTCTCCTTTGACCACAGCTTATAAACACCAGGGAGAGTTGTTCTCGCCTCAGATGTGGTCTGACCTGAAACTATATAGGTATCGAGCTTTTTCTTGCCCTTTTCATAATACCACAAGTGCTGGTCGGTAAGGTCTATCTCAATATAAGTGTCGCCTATATCATCGTCCTTGCTTCTCGCAGACTCAACGCCTGTAAAGTCAAAATAACCGGTACTGTAATAGATAGGGTCTACCTTGTCAACGCTCTCGCCCTTTTCAAGCATATCCACAAGATCGTCACAAGTCTTTTCCTGATCTATCCACCAGCCGTATTTAGCATCAGAGCTTGTCGGCACGATTATGTCGCCCTGCAAAGTGGCGTGGAATTTTCTCTTAGTATTATATGTATCATACTTCTTTGCGAGCTTTTCCACATACTCCATGGCTTTCTTTCTATCCACAGTGTAGCTTCCGTCATCTTTGAGCTTTATGATCTTCATAAGCTCCTCGCCCGTGAGAGTTTCTGTGGTGTAGTCAAAATCGTATGTGACAGAAAGCTGGAAAACATCATTTCGTTTCTTGCAATCGTCCTCAAGGTCTGCGCTCTTCACCTTTGGAAGGGAATAACAACCTGTGTCCTTGTCAAGCTCAACGCTAAGCTCACCTGATGCCACGCTTTGCGTAACATAAGCTTCAAGCTTTTTCATATCGGTTATCTTGTTTCCCTGCACCTCAGGGGTGATAACATAAGCCGTCTTATCCTCGTTAAGACCAAGCTTTGCGTCGGCAGTTTCAACATCGCCCCAGTTTGCTTTCTCCACAAGCTTCTGAAGCTTCTCAACATCAAATGTGATGTCCTCATTAAAGCTATAGGTGGAGTTCTGTATAAATCCAGAGAACCATGTTTTTCTGTTCACGCTGTCATAGATCTTCTGAAGCTCGTCCTTGCCGCTTAGTCTGTAATCAAAATCAGCCGTCTTGAAAACAACAGGCGTGCCGTCGATAGTTTTGACCGTAAGCTCATAAGGCATATCGTTCACCCCGAGCAGGTCGCAAGCCTGTTCAAATGTCCTTCCGCCCACGTCAATGCCATTCACTGTTGTGCCGCTCAGAAATCTGTTGCTATAGTAAGCTCTTCCAATGAAATATCCTCCGCCCACAACTATTATGATAGCCGCTGCTGCAGTGCCGCAGATAATGCCGATATTGTTGCGTTTTTTCTTTCTTTTCTTATTCTTTGACGAACCTTTGACAGAGCTGTTTTTCTTCACTGATGTCGCAGGCTTTTTCGTTATCTTTGTGGAATTTTCCGTCATCAATTATCCTCCTGTACAAAATGACGTTCGGCATTTGCCGACAATGTATCAAGAATAATTATATCATGCTTTCTTCCTTTTGTCTATAGGATAAGCAGAAAAATTTGTCACAAAAAGAATGCCGGATATTCTCATTTAATGTACAAATAAACGTACTGCAAGCAAGCTACACGCAAACACAGTAAAAAAATATCGGGCAGATAACTCCACCCGATACAATATCAATCTTTTATATACTTGCCCTTGACCTCGCTGTAGGTCTTGCAGAAGCGGTCATGGGAGATATACGCTCCCCAGCTCATGTTATCGTCCACCTGAGGGTCCATAACATATACCTGACCGTTTATCGTTACCTCCACCCACATATGATAGCCGTAACCGCCTGCCGCCATAGCAGTCTTGCCGTCAACGGTCTTTGCGTCAAAGCCTATGTAGCCAAGCATTGCGGCGTAAACGTAAGAATATTCTGTGCAAGTGCCGTAACCGTCCTCAAGAACAGCCTTGACAGGATTTGCCCAGCCGCCGTAATCATAGACCGTGTTCTTTATAATATAATCGTAGCAAGCCACAGCCTTTTCGTAATTTGTCATATCATCTGATATTATCTTATTGAGATATTTCAGAAGTATCTTTTCTTCCTTTGCGCCGAGCGTCGCCTTTGGATCAAGCACAGCAGAATTAAGTCGCTGTGCAGGGGTCTTGCCGTTGTCGACAACAGGCGCAGTGGTTGTAGTTGTAACAGGCTTTTTAGTTGTTGTCACCTTAGCGGTGGTGGTCTTTTTCTTGGTAGTAGTCACCGCAGGCGTTGTGGTCGTAACAGGGGCAGTTGTTGTCTTTGCAGTGGTAGTAGTTTTTGCAGTAGTAGTTTTCACTGTTGTAGTCTTTTTTGTAGCCTTTGAGGCAACAGTATCGCTGTCAGTAGTGCTGACAGGGGCGGAAGTAACAGCAGAAACCTTTGTTTCAGACTTTGAAGCCTGCTGAGTTTTCTTTGTCACAAGGCTTACTGATATGCTAAGCTTTGTGTCAGCGGAAGTCACGCTCTGCACTGCGGTCACTGACGCTGGCTTCTGTGATATTACAGAGGTCGTTACGCTCTCTGATCTCAAAGCTGTTTCGGAAGCTGACTTTGTTGTTTCGCTTTTTGCAGTTTTTACAGCCTTTACAGCCTCGGTCTGAGAATTTTTCGCAGTTTCCTTGACGGCTGATGTTGTAAGAACAGTTGTGATATCCCCGATCTGCTCAGATGTTTCCTTGTCAGAAACAGCAGAAATGACCTTTGCATTTTCAGGCGGCATGACCGCACATGGCTGGATAACGTTTTTATCAAGTGTCGCAAAAGTCACAGCAGATACTGTCACAACTCCGCAGGCAGAAAGCACAGCCACACAGCGGGATATTCCCGACTTCAAATAACCCAATTCAGAACGCTCCTTTCAAACGTGATAAACTACACCATATTATAATGAATAAGGTTACAAAAGTCAAGGGGCATTGTAATCAAATTGTAATTTTCAAGCCGTTTTTTCACTCGTTTATGAAGTTTATATGAACGTTAAGTTACAACCATTGTACATTTTATATCCCAGGAATGACAATAAGGGTTCTATTTTTATCACTTTTAACAAATTTCGCAAAACTTTTATTAATAATACCGAAAAACGGACACCTGCGTTACAAAAGCCCATATTTTCCACGATATTTTACATATCTATCCACAAAATCACCCACGCAAAAAAAGAACGCTGACACAAGCCAGCGTTCCCTTTTTGAAGTATATGAAGTATATATGGAGAAAAAAGTATATGTGTAAATTTCATCTTTTTGTCTTTCTCTTATTGTATTTATATGATACTCCGCCAATGTGACAGTTTTATGATAATGTGCTGAAAACTAATACACAAAAAACAAGTGCAAAAAAACGCCTGCCATATGACAGACGTTTTCTCTTAGTTTAAGTAAATTACTCAGCCTGAGGTGCTCCTACAGGGCAAGTACCTGCACAAGAACCGCAGTCGATGCACTCGTCAGCGTTAATAACACACTTACCATCAGCCTCGGAGATAGCTCCTACTGGACATGCGTCCATGCAAGCGCCGCAGCCGATGCACTCATCACTAATCTTATAAGCCATTTTCACAGACCTCCTTGCATAAATTCTACAAGTATCATATCAAATACTATACTTATATAATAACACATTTTCTGAAAAAATCAAGAGGTTTTCGGCATTTCATAAAAATTTCACATAGATTTTAAGTGATTTTTCGGTTAGTATTCACTAATCAGCTAGATGCTTGCCAATTCCTGCTGTGAGATAAGTGCAAATCCTGCTTCACTCAAAGCTTCCAGAGCGGCTGTAACGTTCTCCACTCTAAGGATAAGATAAGCCGTGTTTTCCTTAGTGTTTATAAATGCAGAATACATATACTCAACGCTGATGTTGTCATTGTAGAGAGCTTTCATTGCTTCTGAAAGTCCGCCTGGGCGGTCATTTATCTCCACTGCAAGCACCTGAGTGGTGGTAACGGAAAAGCCCTCTGTTTTCAAGGCTGAAACTGCTTTTTCAAAATCGTCAACGATAAGTCTGAGAATACCGAAATCCTTTGTGTCAGCAAGGGACATTGCACGGATATTCACATCATTATCCCCAAGTATTTTTGTAACGGCAGACAATCTGCCAGGTCTGTTTTCAATAAAAACCGAAAGCTGTTTTACTGTCATAAAATTACCCCCTGTCTTTTAGACAAGCTTTCTCTTGTCGATAACTCTTACTGCCTTGCCCTCAGAACGTGGAATGCTCTTTGGCTCAACAAGTCTTATCTTCGCCTTGATGCCAAGGATATTATGGATATCGTTGGATATCTTCTTTTCAAGATCCTCGATAGACTTGACAGTATCAGAGAACATATCGTCATTAAGCTCGACTCTTATCTCGAAAGTATCAGAATTGTTCACCCTGTCTACGACTATCTGATAGTTAGGGCTTGCCTTTGATATCTTAAGAAGCACTGACTCTATCTGCGATGGGAACACGTTTACACCCTTAATGATGAGCATATCGTCGCTTCTGCCCATTGGCTTGCACATTTTGACGAGAGTTCTGCCACATGAGCATTTCTCTCTTGTAAGAATACAAATATCTCTTGTTCTGTATCTCAGCAGAGGAAAAGCTTCCTTTGTGATACTTGTGAATACAAGCTCGCCCTTTGAGCCTTCAGGAAGCACCTCTCCTGTGTCAGGGTCGATTATCTCTGCGATAAAGTTGTCCTCATTGATGTGCATACCAGACTGTGCTTCGCACTCGAAAGCTACGCCAGGACCGCTTGTTTCTGTCAGACCATAGATATCGTAAGCCTTGATACCAAGAAGACTCTCTATCTCGTGACGCATTTCATCTGTCCAAGGCTCAGCACCGAAGATACCAGCTTTGAGTGTAAGATCTTCTGGCTTTATGCCCATTTCCTTTACAGTTTCACCTATATAAGCGGCATATGACGGAGTACAGCACAGGATAGTAGAACCTAGATCCTGCATGAACTGTATCTGTCTTTCTGTGTTTCCTGATGACATCGGCAGAGTAAGACAGCCCACCTTATGAGAGCCGCCGTTAAGACCTGCTCCGCCTGTAAAAAGTCCATAGCCATATGCAACGTGGCAAACGTCGTCTTTTGATCCGCCTGCGGCAACTATAGCTCTTGCACAGCAATTTTCCCAAAGGTCGATATCATGCTGAGTGTAGAAAGCCACAACTCTCTTGCCTGTGGTTCCGCTTGTGGAATGTATTCTCACGCACTCTGAAAGCGGCTTTGCAAGCAGACCGTAAGGATAAGCCTCACGCAGATCAGCCTTTGAAAGGAACGGCAGCTTGTGCAGGTCCTCAATGCCGTGGATATCATCAGGCGTTACGCCCTTTTCTTCCATAAGCTTCTTGTAGTATGGCACATTGTCCCAGACGTGCTTGACCTGCTTGACAAGTCTTTCGCTCTGGAGCTTTTTCATGTCCTCGTGCGCCATGCACTCGATCTCTTCGTTCCAATATTTTCCCATTGGAACACACCTCCTGTTAAAATGGTTTCGGTCATATTACTCGGGTATCAACTTTGCACAAGTATCATACGCCGTACATTTCTTCAAGCATCTTAATGCCTGTTTTCGTTTTGAACACCTTGTCACGGAAGCTTTTTATGCTCTCTTTGGAAAGGCTGTCCTCGAAAGCGTTCACAAGGAAATCTGCTTCCAAGAGTATCTGCCAGTCAAGCCCCTGGGCGCCCTCATAGGTGTGATGATGTGCGATAAGAAAGCACACCCTGTCTATGATATCCTCGTCAAAGTCAAGCTCTCTGAGCATTTTTTGTGCAGGCTCAGGGCCTAGCTGCTCCTGCAATTTGCCTCCGCAGTGACCCTTTCCGTATCTCTCCTCCGCAGGCTTTATGCCGATATCATGCACCGCTGACGCAACATCAAGACAATACATAGTGCGGATATCAAGTCCCTCTGCCCTGCCGATAACACGGGCAAAGGTATGTACCTTTATAAAGTGCTGTATACGTTTCGGGTCGCCAGCGAAAAACTCGGTCATTTTTATGATAAGACCGCTTATCTCGTCCATTATTTTACCTCTCTGCCGAGAGCGAACGCCTTCTTGTTCAGTTCAAGGAACTTTGCAGGAACGCACTGCTCAAGAGCCTTCTGCCATACGTCCTCATCAAAAGCCATTTTAGTTGACACAACGCCCATGAGAACAACGTTTGAAGCCTTTGCAGTACCAGCCTGCTCCGCAAGTGCCAGTGCGTCAACAGCGATAACGTCAACGCCCTCTGCTTTAAGCTTGCCTATGATATCCTCAGGATAAACAGCCGCACCTGTGATAACAGGCATTGGGTCTATCTGCTGAGTTGAAGTGATGATATGTCCGCCCTTCTTGAGATATGAAACATATCTTGCGGCTTCAAGCTGTTCAAAGCTGATGATGATATCAGCTTCGCCTTTTTCAACTACAGGCGAGCATACCTCGCTGCCGTACTTAACGTATGTAACAACAGAGCCGCCACGCTGGCTCATTCCGTGTACCTCGCTGACCTTGACATCAAAGCCCTGTGAGAGAAGCACGTTTCCTATTATTCTTGACGCAAGCAGTGAACCCTGTCCGCCTACGCCCACTATCATAATTGATCTTGTTTTCATTATTTACACCTCGAAATATATGTTATCATTAGTCGCATATCGCACCCAGCTTACACATTTCCTTGCATATGCCGCAGCCTACGCACTGTGTATGGTCGATAACGCACTTGCCGTCATGGATAGATATAGCAGGACAGCCTATCTTCAGGCACTGCTTACAGCCAACGCACTTATCCTTGTTTACCTTGAGCGGTGGATTGTGCTTTACATATTTAAGAAGTGCGCATGGACGTCTTGAAATAATAACGCTTGGTTCTTCCTTGGCAAGCTCTTCCTTGATAACAGCCTCTGTTTCAGCCATGTGATATGGGTCAACGACTCTTACGCTCTTGATACCAAGTGAATGGCAGAGCATTTCAAGGTCAACGGCATAAGCAGGGTCGCCCTTAAGGTTTTTACCGGTTGTAGGGTTCTGCTGATGACCCGTCATACCTGTGATAGAGTTATCGAGAATGATAACAGTTGAATTTGTGGAGTTATATGCAACGTTCACAAGACCTGTCATACCGCTGTGCATGAATGTAGAGTCACCGATAACGGCAACAGACTTCTTCTCAGCCTCTGCACCTCTTGCCTTGTTAAATCCGTGAAGTCCGCTGATAGAAGCACCCATGCAGATAGTTGAATCCATAGCACAAAGCGGTGCTGTTGCGCCGAGAGTGTAACAGCCGATATCGCCTGATACCATAACGCCCAGCTTATGCAGGCAATAGAACAGACCTCTGTGAGGACATCCCGGACACATAACAGGAGGTCTTACAGGCACGTTATCCTCAAATGTGATATACTCAGGCTTCTCGCCAAGTATCTTTTCAGCAACGATAGTCTGTGATATCTCGCCCATAAGGCTGAAAAGCTCCTTGCCGATAACGTTCACACCGTTCTTCTTGCAATGTGTTTCGATAACATCGTCAAGTTCCTCGATTACATAGACCTTTTCGCACTTTGCGGCAAAGTCCTTTATTATCTGAATTGGCATTGGGTTTACGATACCGAGTTTGAGATATGAAGCCTTGTCGCCAAGTGCTTCCTTTGCATACTGATATGAGATACCGCTTGTGATAACGCCTATCTTTGTATCGTTCATCTCTACCTTGTTGAGTGGTGAAGTTTCGGCATAATCAGCGATAGCTTTCATTCTTGCCTCAACAACAGGGTGACGGCGGATAGCGTTACCAGGCATCATAACATACTTCTGGATATTCTTTTCATATGGGATATTCTCCCTTTCCTCTCTCTCGCAAAGCTCAACAGCTGACTGAGAGTGAGAAACTCTGGTGGACAGTCTTACGATAACAGGAACATCGAACTTTTCAGAAAGCTCGAAAGCAGCCTTAGCAAACTCCTTGCACTCTCCTGAATCGGAAGGCTCTATCATCATTGTCTTAGAAGCGATAGCATGGTGACGTGAATCCTGCTCGTTCTGTGACGAGTGCATACCAGGGTCATCGGCGACAGCTATTACCATACCTGCCGTTACGCCTGTGTAGCCTGCTGTGTAAAGAGGGTCAGCAGCAACGTTAAGACCAACGTGCTTCATTCCGCAGAAGCTTCTTGCACCGCCTATAGAAGCACCAAGAGCCACTTCCATTGCCACCTTTTCATTAGGCGCCCACTCAGCATATACCTCGTCATATTTTGCAACAGCTTCTGTTATCTCAGTTGACGGAGTACCAGGGTAAGATGATACAACCTTACAGCCTGCCTCATACAGACCTCTTGCAAACGCCTCGTTTCCAAGCATTAGTTTTTTCATACAATAAATCTTTCCTTTCACTGCACCGACCATTTTTTCGTGGTCGGTAGAAATAAACAATAATTAAAATAGACACAAGTAATTATACCACAAATTTCACCAAAATGCAACAGCTTTTTTGATTTAAAGCACCAATAGAGTGTTATAAAAAGTTTGCTTACAGCAATTTTGTCAGTTTGCATAAAATATCAAGGGAGCTTCTGTGCAAAAATTCACCTATAGGCACACTTGGCACACATACACGCACACATGAAACGTGCAGCGCACGTTTTGAATGAAAAAAAATAAATCGCCGCCAGGCGATACCATAATTCCTCATTCCTCACTCCTCATTCCTCATTCTTACCTCCTCACTTGTTAAAAAAATTGTACTTGAAAAAAGAGCATAAATGTTGTATAATAACAAAGTATACTTATATTTACGTTCGGAGGATATACATAATGAAAAAATACACACTTGACGAGGTCTACACTGCCGATATGACAGTGTTTCAGAGAGAAAGATATAGCAAAGTTGCAGATGAATTTAAAAAGCTTTTCGGTGAAAAGCCAACTGCTTTCTTCTCAGCTCCAGGCAGAACTGAGGTAGGCGGCAACCACACCGACCACAACTTCGGCTGTGTTCTTGCGGCAGGCGTTTCACTCGACGTTATTGCCGCTGTCGCTCCTGACAACGAAGAGAACGTTATTACAATAAAGTCCGAGGGCTTCCCAATGGACACTGTGAACGTTGATGACGACACTATCTACGAGGAGCAGAAAAACACATCTGCGGCACTTATAAGAGGTATGTCCGCAGGCTTTAAGAAGAATGGTCACAATGTCGGGGGCTTCAAGGCTTATGCTACTTCAAACGTGCTCAAAGGCTCTGGACTTTCTTCATCTGCGGCTTATGAAGTGCTTATCGGCACTATTCTCAATGGTCTTTACAACGAGGGCGAGGTTTCTGCTGTGGAAATAGCTCAGATAGCTCAGTTTGCGGAAAATGTATATTTTGGCAAGCCGTCAGGTCTTATGGACCAAATGGCTTCATCAGTAGGCGGATTTATCACTATCGACTTTGCTGACGAAAAGCACCCTGTTATCAACTCTGTAAAGTTCGATTTCACAAAAAGCGGTCACGCACTGTGTATCGTTGACACAAAGGGCAACCACGCCGACCTCACACCTGAGTATGCGGCTATCCCTGCGGAAATGAAGTCTGTTGCGGCTTTCTTTGGCAAAAAGGTGCTGAGAGAGATAACAAAGGAACAGCTTCTTGAAAACATCTGTGCCGTTAGAGAAAAGTGCAGTGACAGAGCTGTGCTTAGAGCGCTCCACTTCTTTGACGATAACGAGAGAGTTGGCAAGGAAGCTTCCGCACTTTCAGAGGGCGACTTTGACGCTTTCCTGAGCCTTATCAATGAATCAGGAGATTCATCATTCAAATATCTTCAGAACATCTATGCTTCTTCTGCCCCAAACGAGCAGGGTCTTTCACTGGCTTTGTATCTTGCAAAGCAGGCTCTTGGCGGTGAGGGTGCTTGCAGAGTTCACGGCGGTGGCTTTGCAGGAACTATCCAAGCGTTCGTACCTGAAAAGAAGCTTGAAGCTTTCAAAGCTGAAATGGAGAGAGTATTCGGTGAAGGCTCATGCTATGTGCTGTCCATAAGACCTGTTGGCGGCGTGCAGATCGACCTTTAATATAGGAGTTGTCATGAAAAATCCATTTGCAGGCTTAAAGAAGAAGCAGGTGAAGTTGCAGTTTTCCACCTGCGGAGAGATAATGATAGACGGACTTCCCTTTGCTTTCGGAGTGGAGAGTGCAGGGAAAGCGTCAGACAAAGGACTTTGCGTTTCGATATCCGGTGAAGCTGTCAATGACGGACGTGTTACCTTTTCAAACCTTGAATACTACGAAAACCATGGCGGAAAGATAACCCTTGTGAAGCATGGCTTTTCACTTGTCACCAAAAAGGACGGCAAGAAAATTTATCAGGCGAAGTTTACCAAAATACCTATCACCGAAAAGGACACCTCAGTGCTTTTCAGAAAGCTCACCGAGGAAGAGGTCGTCCAACGGCTCAACTGCGAGATAGCTTTTAAGGTGACCCCTCATTTCAGCGGTGAGGACACACCCGAAGTCATGCTCACAGTTTATCCTTATGAAAATATGCTCACAGGGTCGGCTGTGCAGTGGCTAAAGGTCACGTCTGACAAGGACTATTTTCTGCACAAATATTCTAATAAATAACAGGAGAGTTTATCCCATATGAGAATGAGAAGAAAGAAAAATCTTGAGGCACGTCTTGAAGCCTGCGGAGATTATATTTTATATCTTGACCGTGACGAGAAGAATTTTCAGGACAAATCAAACAAACAGCTTATTGACTTTGAGAAGATCTTCGGAAACAGCGATCCCCTTGTGCTGGAGATAGGCTGTGGTAAGGGTCAGTTTGCAAGAGAGATAGCAAAGAGAAACCCTGACAAGAATTTCCTTGCAGTAGAAAAAAGCAGTAACGTTATAGTTGACGCCGCACAAATGGCTATAGACAAGGGCATACCGAACCTGAGATTTGCAAGGGGCGAGGCTGAATATCTGGATTGCTTTATCCCTGAAAAGTCAGTAGAGTGTATCTACCTTAACTTTAGCTGTCCGTATCCTAAAAATACATATGCACGTCATAGGCTCACATACCGAGCTTTTCTTGAAATATACAGACGTATTCTTGTGGACAAAGGCGAGATATACCAAAAGACCGACAATATGCACTTCTTTGAGTTCTCCTTGGAGGAGTTCTCTGCGGCAAATTACGGACTTAAAAACATTTCTCTCGACCTTCACAACAGTGGCTTCGAGGGCAATATCGTAACGGAATATGAGAAGAAATTCTCAGACATGGGTATGCCTATCTACAGATTGGAGGCGTTTGTAAAATAATGAGCAAACAGATAAACCCCGTTATAAACGAAGAGGACATCGGCACTGACGGCAAGCTTCGCAAATGGTCAACAGGCAGAAAAGCCAAGTGGATAATTTGGATAGTCGTTATTCTTGCAGTAGCCCTCGGCTTCTGGCATCAGCACTATATGCGCTCCGACAGCCAGATAAAAGCCGTTTTCAATGACAATAAGGCTAACTTTCAGACCACTGCGGAATTTATGATAGAAAGCATTTCATGCGAAAAGCCGACACTGCCAAAGGGCAAATGCTCCATTAAATCGCTCACTGAAAACAATGCCTGCAAGTCTGTGAAGAAAGAGCTTGAGGAGCTTGAGCGCAGGAACGTTACATACATCGACAGCGACGGCTTGACAGTGAAATTCTATACCATTTATGACCATTACTATATTTACCGCTCACCCATAAGCTCATCAGGGGGCGAAGATAACCTCGGCAATGGCTGGTCATATGTTAAAACAAGCAAAAGCTGATTTTTTATGGACGAAAAAAATTTTTTCGTCCATTTTTTCTTTAAACAAAAAAGAACGACCTGCACTGCAAGTCGTTCTCTTTTTATGCAATAATATTTATCTGCAAATTAGTTGTTGATGAGCTTCTCGTCATCATTGTTCCAGCTGTAGAGCTTTCTGATCTCCTTACCAACCTTCTCAGAAGGATGCTCAGCGTGGAGCTTTCTCATAGCCTTGAAGTGTACCTGTGAACCTGCGTCAGACATATCAAGGAGGAAGTCCTTAGCGAATGTACCGTCCTGAATGTCAGACAGAACCTTCTTCATAGCCTTCTTAGTGTCCTCAGTAACGATCTTTGGACCTGTGATGTAGTCGCCGTACTCAGCTGTGTTAGAGATAGAATATCTCATGCCCTCAAAACCTGACTGATAGATAAGGTCAACGATGAGCTTCATCTCATGGATACACTCAAAGTATGCGTTTCTTGGGTCATAACCAGCTTCACAAAGTGTTTCAAAACCAGCCTGCATAAGTGCGCAAACACCACCGCAGAGAACAGCCTGCTCACCGAAGAGGTCTGTTTCTGTTTCTGTTCTGAATGTTGTCTCAAGAACACCTGCTCTTGCTCCGCCGATACCAAGTGCATATGCAAGTCCGATATCCTGTGCGTTGCCTGTTGCGTCCTGCTCAACTGCGATAAGGCAAGGTGTACCCTTACCAGCCTGGTACTCAGAACGTACTGTGTGACCAGGAGCCTTAGGTGCGATCATGATAACGTTAACGTTCTTTGGTGGTACGATGCAGCCAAAGTGAATGTTAAAGCCGTGTGCGAATGCAAGAGTCTTACCCTCTGTGAGGTATGGCTCGATAGATTTCTTATAAAGTGCAGCCTGCTTCTCATCAGGAATAAGGATCATGATGATGTCAGATGTCTTTGCAGCTTCCTCAGTTGTCATAACTGTAAGACCCTGCTGCTCAGCCTTTGCCCAGCTCTTAGAACCTTCGTAAAGACCTACTACTACGTCAACACCGCTCTCCTTAAGGTTGAGTGCATGAGCGTGACCCTGTGAACCGTAACCGATAATGGCAACTCTCTTACCCTTGAGTACGTTAATGTCGCAATCCTGCTGATAGAATATTCTTGCCTGTGCCATTGTTAATTCCTCCAAATTCAGAAATTTAAGATTTATTTTATGTAGCCTTTCGGCTATATAATCAAAGTTTATTTGCCTGCATTGAATGTGTCAGAGCCTTTCTCTATTGCGATAGTGCCTGTTCTTACCATTTCGATTATTCCGTAAGGTGCTATGACCTCCTCAAATCTGCAAAGGTGAGCGTAAGTGTCGCAAAGCTCCAATGTCATCGTCGTAAGCGTTATATCCATGACCTTAGCCCCTGTGATATCCGCAATAGTCATTATCTCACTGCGTCTGTTTGCGACCGCAGACACCTTGACTATCATAAGCTCTCTTGCGAGATACTCATTAGCCTCAAATGTCTTTACCTTGATGACCTCTATAAGCTTATTGAGCTGTTTCTCGATCTGCTCAACTGTATGCTCGTCACCGTCAGCAACTATCGTTATTCTTGAAACGTCAGGGTCATGAGTTGGACCTACTGCAAGGCTCTCGATATTGAACCCACGTCTTGAAAACAGTCCGGAAATTCTTGATAGAACACCGCTGTGGTTTTCTACAAGAACTGAGATCGTATGTTTCATAAATCAACCTCCATAAGGAAACCTTTCCTTGATTCTTTATTATACCAGCTTATTATTAAGATTTTTTGAACGTAAACGCTATATACTGTAAACGCTACAGATAGTTAAAATATTAGCCTTATAATGTTGGCATATCCTTATCCACAACGACTTCAACAAGGCAAATGCCTTTATGTTCAGCAAGCATTTCCACGCCCTTTTCCATAGTATCATCGTCATAAACTCTCATTGCAGGTATGCCATAAGCTTCTGCAAGCTTGATAAAGTCAGGAGAGCCGTCAAGAAAAACTGCTGTCTGTCTGTCATGATAGCCATTTGTCTGAAGTTCTCTTACCATGCCAAGGCGGTTGTTGGTCATTACTACCACCTTTATATCAACGCCGAACTGAACGGCTGTTGCAAGCTCCATGAACGACATCTGAAAAGCTCCGTCACCGCATATAGCAACTGTTGCTCTGCTGTTGTCAGCCATTTTTGCACCTATTGCCGCAGGCACAGAATAGCCCATCGTACCCATGCCGCCTGAGGTAAGAAGTCTGCCCTCTTTGCGGAACTTATATTCAGTGCAGGTCCATATCTGATTTTGTCCAACGTCTGCCACAACAGTAACATTGGCAGGCATTTTCTTTGCAAGCCTGTCGATAAACACCCTCGGATTTACAGTACCCTTTGCAGGCTCAACATACTTTCTCTCGCCCCCAAGGGTCTTGATGTGAGCTATCCACTCATCGTGCTTCATAGGCTTTGCAAGCTCCGTCATTTGCTGTAAAACAAGCTTTGCGTCGCCAACGAGAGGCAGGTCAGCACCGATATTCTTGCCTATCTCCGCAGGGTCGATATCTATATGTATTATCTTAGTAGTTTTCTCCAGAGCCAAAGGTGTTTTAACGGCTCTGTCGCCAACTCTTGCGCCCACAAGGAACAGCACGTCGCACTCGTTCACAGCGGCGTTTGCCATTTTAACACCGTGAGTTCCTATCATGCCGCAGAAAAGCTGGTCGTCATCAGGGAAAACAGAAATGCCCATCATAGTTGTGATAACAGGTATCTGCATAAGGTCGGCAAGCTCTCTTATCTCGTTCTCAGCGTGAGCGGCAAAAACACCTCCGCCAATACAGATAAGCGGCTTCTCAGCCTCTTCCAACGCCGCCATTACACGCCTTACCTGAACGTAGTTGCCCTTTGTGGTAGGCTTATAGCTTCTTATCTCGCACTTTTCAGGGTACTCAAAGTCGATAACAGCTTTCTGAACGTCCATAGGGATATCTATAAGCACAGGACCCGGTCTGCCCGTGCCTGCGATATAGAAAGCCTCTTTGAACACTCTCGCAGTGTCCTCAGGGTTTTTGAGAAGATAGCTGTGCTTAACGAACGGCTCAGCCGAGCCTGTAATGTCAGCCTCCTGAAAAACGTCAGAGCCTATCTGGTCGGTATTCACCTGACCTGTTATGCACACGATAGGTATAGAATCCGCATAAGCGGTAGCAATTGCAGTAATAAGATTGGTTGCACCCGGACCCGATGTAGCGATACAGACCGCAGGCTTACCTGAAATTCGTGCATAGCCGTTAGCCGCATGACCACCGTTAGCTTCCTGTCTCACAAGCACCTGCCTGATGTCGTTTTCAGCATCCAGCAAAGCGTCATAGAAAGGACAGATAGCAGCTCCGGGATAGCCAAAGACGACTTTTACGTTCTCAGCTTTCAAACATTCAACCATAGCCTGACTTACAGTCATCTTCATAATAAAGTCGCCTCCATAAAAAATTTTCTGTATAAATTATCATATAAAGTGATAAAACATACAAAGCTGTGATTTATTATACCATATTTATAAGATTTCGTCAAGTATCGTTAGCATACGAAGGAATATTTATGTGTAGTGCTACAATAGATATTGGACAAAATTAAGAAAAAAGAAAAGAGAGATAGGCAAAAATCTGATAAAATA
>NZ_JBCPGA010000042.1:0-23010 GCF_040914135.1 Ruminococcus sp. RTP21204st1_B2_RTP21204_210225
CTTTATTTTATCAGATTTTTGTCTATCTCTCTTTTCTTTTTTCTTAATTTTGTCCAATATCTATTGTAGCACTACACTTATCCACAAGAATACAAAAAGAAATCTGCTTGGCTATGAGATCACAGTCAAGCAGACAACTCTTGTGTCACTATGCGGCTTTTCAGTATCCACTGTTAAGCGTGCGGCAAGCTCACTGCTCAAGAGTGGATTTATCAAGTCCCAGAAGCGCCAAACAAATGCTCCTGGAAAGCTTGGCACATATACATACACTATTGAAGCCGTATCTACAGCTTCTAAATATTTCACCATGGATAAAAAGCTTATGAGCAGATTGAATGGAAATGAATTCAGAGTGTATATAATGTGCTGTAAGCTGGCTGACAGCTCGCACATGAGCTTTTTCCAAAGCTATAATGATCTATCTCAGCTTCTGGGCATGAGCCGTCAGGACGTTCTCAGGACGATAGAAAAGCTTGTAAAAGGTAAGTTCATTCGTAAAAAGAAAATCAGAACTCGTGTAGGTGATTTTACAGACAACACATATACTGTCTGCATATATGTTCCTCACAGCAGAATAAAAAAAGCCCCCCGCCGCTCAAGCAGGAGGCAGAGCATTCATTGTTATACAATGAACACAACCATCAAAAACACAAGTTCATTGTATAACAAAAAATCGGATTTGTCAATAGGTTTTAAGAAAAAAATTCGGCTTTCGGAGATTTTTTTCTTAAAAAGGGGTAGTGGGTAAAATGAACTGTCTATAACTGACCCATTCTTGATTATCTGTCTGAAAACAGATATTTGATGTTTCTGTATCTATACTTGAATTATTTTTTTTAGAATATGCACGCTTTTTATCAAATTTTGCCTTCTTTTTCAGACAGATATTGCTTTGCTGCTGTAAAAATCTCTGCTTTTGTTGTAATATATTATATATTCTAAAAACAAAGGGGATCATTATGACAACTATCGAAGAATTAATCAGCGAAAAGAAAGAGCTTGAAAGGCTTGTGGTAAAGCTTGCTGCGGAAAATCAGCAGCTCAAAGACGAGATTTCTGAGAAAAAGGCAAATGACATTCTGTTTGCAGATCTGATCGAGCAATGGCTCAAAAGCCGAAAGATGGCGGTAAAAATCAACACCTATGAGGCATATCGTTCACAGGTGTATGTGCACATCGTGCCATACTTTCGCAGCAAGAATACAATGCTTTCACAGCTCACGCCCGGTATGCTTGAGGAATATTATCTAGTCAAATACAACGCCGGTCTATCCGGCTTAACGATACGAAAACATCACTCAAACATCAAAATGGCACTTAGCTATGCGGTCAAGAACGGTTTGACAGACCACAATGCAGCCTTGCTTGCGGAGCTTCCCTGCACTGACCGTTACTGTGGGAATTTCATAAGTACAGATCAATTTGAAATAATTCTTAACAAGGTCAAAAATACTGACCTCTACACGCCTGTGTTTCTAGCAGGAACTATGGGACTCAGACGCAGCGAGGTTCTGGGACTGCGTTGGTCAGACATAAACTTTGAAACGCAGACTATGTGCATACAGCATACTGTAGTCAAATGCATTAAAGATCACAAGATAACTTTGGTGTTTTCAGACGTTCCAAAAACCAGAGCAAGCCGCAGAACCTTGCCTCTCCCCTCAGGCGTGCTCAGATACCTCAAGGAGCTTAGGCGCAGGCAGTGCGATAACTACACGGCTCATCGTGACAAGTATTCACGAGAATATCTTAAATACATATGCGTTGACGATATGGGGCTGATCGTCAAGCCCGACGATCTGTCTGTTGGTTTCGGCAGGATAATGGCAGAAATGAATTTCCGCTGCCGTTTCCACGATCTTCGCCACACCTGTGCGTCACTGCTTGTTCAGCACGGCGTTGAGCTAAAGTCCGTGTCGGTCTGGCTCGGTCACAGCAGCATAGCTGTCACCAGCGATATATACACGCACCTTACATATCGTGAAAAGCTGAAAGTCGCTGAAACGATCGATGAGTATATGAAAGATGTCAATGTGTCACGGTGACACATTAGATAAGCGACTTAGTTTTTAATACGTGTTGACAAAATACGTGCAATGTGATATGATAATTATAGGATATATTCAATATCGAAAGAAGAATAATATGACAAATTTCAATGATTTTCTTAATGCACAACTAACTGTTCCTGAGCTTAAGGCAGAATACAATTCTATAGAGCCTGAATTTGCAGTAGTTCAAGCGTTAATTGACGTCCGTAAAAAGAAAGGTATAACTCAGCAGCAACTTGCCCACCTTTCAGGTATTGCACAAGGTGATATAAGCAAAATTGAAAATGGAAATGCAAACCCGTCTATAAAAACACTTCAAAGGCTTGCCGCTGCTATGGATAAAAAACTTAAAATTGAATTTGTATAAAATAAAAATCCTTGGTGTGTCACAATGACACACTGTCTAGTGACACAAAAACGGAGTGATTTTAATGTCCAAAAATAAACTTGTTTCTCCTGTTCTCAAATGGGTGGGAGGAAAAAGGCAGCTGTTGCCCTCTATAAAGCCCATGCTACCTAAAAGGATAACCTCGTATTGTGAGCCTTTTGTTGGTGGCGGTGCTGTTTTGTTTGATCTGCAGCCTAAAAAAGCAATAGTCAATGACATTAACATCGATCTCATTCATGTATATACTGTTATAAGAGATGATGTTGACGCTCTTATCGAAATACTTGAAACCTATCCGAATGAGGAAAGTTTCTACTATGAGCTTCGTAATATTGATCGTGATAAATCAAAATACGATAGGCTTAGTGACATCGAAAAAGCGGCAAGGGTTATTTTTCTCAATAAAACTTGTTACAATGGCTTATATCGTGTAAACAATGCAGGAGAATTTAATAGTCCTTTTGGGAAATACAAAAATCCAAATATCGTTAATGCTCCTGTTTTGAAAGCCGTAAGTAATTATTTTAACTCTGCTGAGATAACATTCAGTTCAAACGATTTTGCATTATCACTTGAACAAGTACGGAGAGGAACGTTCGTATATCTTGATCCGCCATATGATCCAATATCAGATACCTCTAGCTTTACTGGTTATTCAAAAGGCGGTTTTAGCAGAGAACAGCAGATTAAACTTCGTGAGTGCTGTGATATGCTTAATGAACGTGGTGTAAAATTCATGTTGTCAAATTCTTCAACTGAATTTATAAGAGAACAATATTCTGATTATCATATAACAACTGTACAAGCTAAAAGGGCAATCAACTCAGTTGCAAGCAAACGTGGAGATGTTGACGAGGTAATAATAACAAACTATGAATGACACAGATAAACTTGAACATGAAACCAGGAATGACGCAGCATGGCATTTATTATTTGAAAAATACGATATTCTACATCACATAGAACAAGAAGGGTGTTTTCAAATATCTGCTACACAAATTAAAGAGTTTCGTGAGCCACGGTTAATGGCAAAATTTGATCACATTATCAATTTGCCTAAATTATTCAAACAAAATAAGCTCTCCATACTTCCTATTACTCGTGGTGATTATATCATTTCTCATTTTGATGCGTATCATAAATTCGAGCCTATGTCACCCGAAGTAACAAGAATAAGCTTACCATACTACATTCAAAGTTTAGATGTAGACTCTATCACCAGTGAAGCAGTTGCTTTAAATTGTGCTTATGTGTCGGGCATAATAGCAGACTTTCTAGAAGATGAGCAACTTGTTCCAACTGTAAGTGGCAGAATGGGATCTGGTAACTTCAATTTTGAGATCAAAGATGTTCTATGCAATGACAAAAGAAACATTGAAGTACATAATTCTCAAATAGAGATAGATGCAGGATATGAGGGATTACAAAAGCTTGCACTAATTGAGGCAAAGCGAGATTTGTCGAAAGATTTTCTTGTAAGACAGCTCTACTACCCTTTCAGGACGTGGAAAGATCGTGTAAACAAAGATGTCAAACCAATTTTCCTTGTGTATTCCAATGGCATATTTCATTTATATGAATATCAATTTTCTGATCCAATGGAATATAGTTCACTGACACTTGTCAAGCAGAAAAATTATTCTGTGGAGGAAGATATGACTATTACATCTGAGGAAATCAATCAATTACTTGACAGTGTACCGATAATTGATGAGCCTGAAATATCATTTCCACAAGCAGACAGTTTTGAACGAGTAATAAATCTATGCGAATTATTAAACGAACACCCTATGACAAAAGATAATATTACAATTAATTACGCATTTGACGAAAGGCAAACAAATTATTATACCGACGCTGCTCGCTATCTTGGGTTAGTTGACAAGCAAAGGAATGATAGCATTACATTTTTCTTAACGTCAAAAGGAAAAAACATTTTAAAACTCAGCTACAAACAAAGGCAATTAGCTTTTTGTGAAGCTATATTATCACATAAGGTTTTTTCAGAAACTCTTAATTTATGGTTTAGTCAGGGAGAAATCAACAAGCATGAAATTGTTGCAATAATGAAACAGTGTAACCTATATAAAGTGAAAAGTGACGAAACATATTATCGTAGGGCTTCAACAATTAGAAGTTGGCTTGAATGGATCGTGGAATTATTATAACGAAAATACCCCTAGTGTGTCACGGTGACACACTAGGGGTCATTTTGCATTTATATATAAAAGATATATTCCCCACCATTAATTTCCGCAAAAGTATTGACAAATTGACAAAATGGTGGTATAATTAATATACAGAGGAAATTTAGAGGGCATAAAAAATTGCACCCTCTAAGGCTTATAAACTCTTGGCGGAGATTATAAGCCCAGCAGCACAGATGTTACCGCAACTGTGGAGCTTTCAGAGAATGCTATCCTCGTGCTCTATTATAGCACGTTGGAAATAGATTGTCAAGGGCTTTTCACGATGTCAAACATCTGGAAAGCTCTTTTTGCTTTTAGCTGCTGATTCAACTCGTCAAAAATGCAGCTTGAAAATCGAATATCGTAAGTCCTCAAATAAGATTGAGATGAGGTCAACTGATGTGAAACACAAGCACAACAAGACATTGAGTTGTCTTTAAGTCGCTTAGAGCCATGACGTTCGTTACTGTTCAATCACGCCGATCAGGCATTCTTAACATTTCAGAACATGAACACGAGCCAGCCAGTAACAGTTAAGCTAACTGCAAGCCTATGTGCCGACGCCACTATGAATTAACATCAGATGATTCGCTTAAGCTCCACAATGTGCAGCTGCCTTGACAAGGTCTAAGAGCGAAACGAAACAAATGTCACAAAACATATCCTAGCTTGTTACTACAAGCTTTCATATATGCTCAGCAAGGATATTCAAAGATACTTGCTGAGGAAAGTCCACATTTTTATATCCTGTGGATTTTCCTTTGTGAGTATCAAAAATGATTGGTGCGCCAGAAGGGACTCGAACCCCCGACCTACTGGTTCGTAGCCAGTCACTCTATCCAGCTGAGCTACTGGCGCATTCAACTCTAATATTATATCATATGCAAGCCCCTTTGTCAATGAGTTAATGGAATTTCTCCGCTTATTTTACAGAATGTTCACATCGTTTCTTGTAGCTTCACACCTTTATCATCCCTTTAAATGCCATTGTTTTTCACACTTTTTGTCAATCAAGTGTTTGTAATCATTTGTAATACTTTTTCGGCAAACTGCTCTGTTTTTAACCGGAATTTTTGTAGATTATTTATCATTCTATGCCCTTGACTTATATTCTGATTGTGGTATAATAGTAAATGTTCAATATTATGTTATGACAAAAGCAGCCAACCACAATATATAGTGGTTGAGCAGGATAGAATGAAAGGAAGAGTATAGGTGAAGATAATAAAAAGAAGCGGCGCTGAGAATACGTTCGATAAGGAAAAGATAGAAAATGCCGTTGCGAAAGCTAATATCACTGTGGAGGAAAAGGATAGGCTCTCTGAGGGAGAAATAGGAGAGATAGCACAGAATATAGAGGACAAATGCTCTGAAATGAATAGGGCTATGGACGTTGAAACTATTCAGGACTGGGTGGAAGCCGATATCATGCGCCACGGCAAGTATACAGTGGCAAAGCATTATATCACATACCGCTATGAGCGTTCTATCGTCAGACAGGCTAATACTACTGACAAGCAGATACTTTCTCTTCTTAACTTCGAGAACGAGGAAGTCAAGCAGGAAAATTCCAATAAGAACCCTACTGTCAATTCAGTTCAGAGGGATTATATGGCAGGTGAAGTGAGCAAGGATATCACAAGAAGATTTTTGCTTCCTGACGATATAGTTGAAGCCCACGAAAAAGGTCTGATACATTTCCACGACGCCGATTATTTCGCTCAGCATATGCACAACTGCTGTCTTGTAAATCTTGAGGATATGCTCCAGAACGGCACTGTCATAAGCGAGGTCATGATAGAAAAGCCACACAGCTTCTCTACAGCCTGCAATATCGCTACACAATCTATCGCTCAGATAGCTTCTTCACAGTATGGCGGACAGAGTATCACACTTTCCCACCTTGCTCCGTTCGTTCAGATATCCCGTGATAAATACCGCCGTGAGGTAAAAAAGGAGTTCGCAGAGCTTAATATCCCTGCCGACGAGGATACTATAAATAAGGTAGCCGAAATGAGAGTAAAGGCTGAGATAGTTCAGGGCGTTCAGATGATACAGTATCAGGTCATCACTCTTATGACAACAAATGGTCAAGCACCTTTCGTTACTGTTTTCATGTACCTTGACGAAGTCCCTGAGGGGCAGACAAGAGATGACCTTGCGGCTATCATAGAGGAAATGCTCAGACAGCGTATCCAAGGCGTAAAGAACGAAAAGGGCGTTTATATCACCCCTGCGTTCCCTAAGCTAATATATGTCCTTGAAGAGGACAACATAAGAGAAGGCTCAAAATATTGGGAGCTTACAAAGCTTGCTGCAAAGTGTACCGCAAAGAGAATGGTTCCTGACTATATAAGCGAAAAGAAAATGAAGGAGCTTAAAGTAGACAAGAATGGCAATGGTCAGTGCTACCCTTGCATGGGCTGCAGAAGCTTCCTTACAACATATCTTGACGAAAACGGCAAGCCTAAATATTACGGCAGATTCAATCAGGGCGTTGTTACAATAAACCTTGTGGACGTTGCCTGCTCGTCATATAAGGATATGGATAAGTTCTGGAAGATACTTGATGAAAGACTTGAGCTTTGCAGACGTGCGCTTATGCTCCGTCACGAAAGACTTAAAGGCACTCCATCTGACGTTGCACCTATCCTTTGGCAGAACGGTGCATTGGCAAGACTTAAAAAGGGCGAAACAATCGACAAGCTCCTTTACGGCGGATATTCCACTATCTCGCTTGGCTATGCAGGTCTTTGCGAATGCGTAAGATACATGACAGGCAAGTCACACACAGACCCTTCAGCAACGCCTTTTGCACTTGAAGTTATGCAGCACCTTAATGACGCCTGCGCAAAGTGGAGAGCAGAAACAAACATAGATTTCAGCCTTTACGGCACGCCATTGGAGTCCACAACATACAAATTTGCAAGATGTTTGCAGAAGCGTTTCGGTGTTATCGAGGGTGTAACAGACAGAAACTACATCACAAACAGCTATCATATCCATGTTACCGAGAACATCGACGCATTTGACAAGCTCACATTCGAGTCTCAGTTCCAGGCTCTCTCACCAGGAGGAGCTATCAGCTATGTGGAAGTGCCGAATATGCAGAACAACATAGAGGCTGTTCTTGCAGTTATGCAGCATATTTACGACAACATCATGTATGCAGAGCTTAACACAAAGAGCGACTACTGTCAGAAGTGCGGTTTTGACGGTGAGATAAAGATAGTAGAAGATGACGGCAAGCTTGTATGGGAGTGTCCGAACTGCGGCAACAGAGATCAGAACACTCTGAACGTTGCAAGGCGCACCTGCGGCTACATCGGCACGCAGTTCTGGAATCAGGGCAGGACTCAGGAGATAAAGGAGAGAGTTTTGCATTTGTGATTCGTCAAAAAAACCCTGTAAAATTACAATTAACCAAAAAACCCAAAATTTTTTTTGAGCGATTTTCAAAAAAAGTGAACATTATAGCCGTTAAAACTCAAAACTCGTCAAAAAAATGAACATTATAGCAAGGAAAACTCAAAAACTCAAAACTGCAAATTCCAAAAATAATGAACATTATTACTGACATAAAACAGCAAACAGCATATAACTATCGGGGCAATACAAAATCGTATTGCCCTGCGTTGTATGTATGAAAGGAGCGGAAAATGAATTATTGTGAGATAAAGAAAACCGATATCGCCAATGGATCAGGAGTGAGGGTCACGCTATTCGTATCAGGTTGCAGACACCACTGCAAGGGCTGTTTTCAGCCTGACACTTGGAACTTTGACTACGGCAAGCCTTTCACAGATACCACCGCAGACGAGATACTTAACGCCCTCTCAAAGGGCTATATAAAAGGACTTACGCTCCTTGGCGGCGAGCCTATGGAGCCTGAGAACCAGCCTGAGCTTACAAAACTCCTCCGCCGTGTGAAAACAGAACTTCCCGACAAGGACGTGTGGTGCTACACAGGCTGTACCCTTGAAACTGACCTGCTTGCAGGCTCAAAGTCCCCATACAGAACACAGTACACAGACGAAATGCTGAGCCTTATCGACTACCTCGTTGACGGCGAATTTGTTCTCGAAAAGAAAAACATCTCACTGAAATTCAGAGGATCTGAAAATCAGAGGATACTTCATAAAAAAGACGGCATTTGGCTGCCTTGCGAAGATATGTAAAACAAAACCGCTCCCCGTGACATCACGAAGAGCGGTTATTTTTATTGCGTAGGTGCAACCTAAGGTCGCCCGCCTATCAAACTTTTGCGAAATAACTCTACAGCCTTACTTTTCAGACTTTGTAAAGAATACCGCCTTTATAAGCTGGATAACGAGCATAGAGCCAAAGCTTAGAATGTATATCCATGCAAACTGCATACCTGTCATGTCTGCTATCTTGAAAAGTCCCTTGAGTTGTGGAACGAGCAGAACGGAGTTTAAAAATACCATTCCAAGACCGAACGCCATAAGACCGAACTTGTTGTTGAAAAAGTCCTTTGAGAAGATAACAGGACCTTTTTTCTTGCAGGAGAATCCGTGGAACAATCTTGCAGAGCAAAGCACTGCGAATGCCATCGTCATACCAAGAGCTGCGCTTGTCTTGTTTCCCATAAGGAAAGCCGAAGCTACTGCTATCGCTATAACTACGCCATACAATGCTATCTCGCCCAGGAAAGGACGTGTGAGGATAGATTCGTTTGCGTTTCTTGGCTTGCGTTTCATGACCTCTTCGGAGTGAGGTTCAAGACCCAAACCGATAGCAGGAAGCGAGTCTGTAAGCAGATTAATAAACAGCAAATGTATTGCCGCAAACGGAACAGGAAGTCCAAGCAGTGAGTTGAAAAGCACCACAAGAATTGCCGCAAAGTTGCCCGAAAGCAGGAAGAGTATAGCCTTTTTAATGTTCTCGTAAATGTTTCTGCCGTTTCTTATGGCCTTTACTATAGTTGCAAAGTTATCGTCTGCAAGCACCATTGAGGCAGCGTCCTTTGAAACCTCAGTTCCTGTGATGCCCATTGCAACGCCCACATCAGCCTGCTTTAACGCAGGTGCGTCGTTCACTCCGTCGCCTGTCATGGAAACTATACAGCCGTTTGCCTGCCAAGCCTTTACGATCCTTATTTTATGCTCAGGTGTAACACGAGCGTAAACAGCCTTGTCCTTTACAAAGTCAACAAGCTCTTCGTCTGAATAAGCGTCAAGCTCGTGACCCTCAACAGCCTTTGAGTTGTCGTCAAGAATACCTATCTCACGGGCAATAGCCGAAGCCGTAACGATATGGTCGCCTGTTATCATGACTGGCTTTATGCCAGCCTTGCGGCATTCCGCAACAGCCGCCTTTGATTCCTCTCTCGGAGGATCCATCATAGCAATAAGACCGACGAACTCCAATCCGTCCTCGTCCTCTGGACATACGGTATCCTTGTCGAATTTTTTCTCTGCAAATGCAAGTATACGCAGACCTTTTTCCGAAAGCTCTGCCACACGCTGGGTTATAACAGCCTTTTCCTCGTCGCTTGAAGTTATCCTGTTTATAAGAACGTCAGCCGCACCCTTTACATAAAGCACCTTTTCGCCGTCGATAATGTGCAGAGTTGACATAAGCTTTCTGTCTGAATCGAATGGTATCTCAGAAATTCTAGGGAGATCTTCCCTCACCTTGTCAGTGTCGATACCAAGCTTTGTGCCAAAATTGATAAGCGCCGTTTCTGTAGGGTCGCCTATCTCAACGCCGTCCTTGCAGCTTGAATCGTTGCAAAGTATCATGGCTCTTGTCATAGTCTTGACCTTTTCATCATCAAGATCAACAGCGTCAGTGTCGATTATCCTGCCGTCTACCATTATTTTTCTAACTGTCATCTTGTTCTGTGTCAGTGTACCGGTCTTGTCAGAGCATATTACAGAAACACTGCCCAAGCCCTCAACAGCTTGAAGCTTTCTTATGATAGCGTTTTCCTTTGACATTTTCTGTGTGCCGAAAGAAAGCACAATAGTAACGATAGAGCTGAGAGCCTCAGGAATAGCCGCAACAGCAAGTGCGATAGCGAACATGAACGAATCCATAAGCTGGCCGCCACGAAGCATACTAAGTCCGAACACTACTGCACAGACAATAAGTATAGCAATGGAAAGCTTTTTACCGAACTCGTCAAGCGTGTTCTGGAGAGGTGTTTTTCTCTCTGATGCGTTTTGGATAAGCGAAGCTATCTTGCCCACCTCAGTGTCCATACCCACCTCAGTGACAAGCATTTTTCCTCTGCCGTATGTGACAAAAGAGCCTGAATAAACCATGTTAGCACGCTCAGCAAGAGGCTTTTCGCCCTCTATATCGCTCATATCCTTGTCGATATTAACGCTCTCGCCTGTGAGCGCAGACTCGTTCACCTGAACAGACGCGCATTCTATCAGCCTGCCGTCTGCACATATCTGGTCGCCTGCTTCGATAAGAAGAATGTCGCCCACTGCGATCTCCTCAGAGGGGATAATTACCTTTTCGCCGTTTCGCAACGCCTTAGCCGTCGGTGCAGAAAGCTTTTTAAGGTTCGTCAGTGACTTTTCAGCCTTGACGGTCTGAACTGTACCCAAAATAGCGTTCATTGTGATAACAACGAGAATTACTGCACAGCTCTCAACATCTTTCATGAAAGCTGAAACTATCGCAGCAATAATGAGTATAAGCACAAGAAAGTCCTTATACTGCTCTAAAAAAATCACTGGAATGGACTTTTTCTTGCCCTCCGTGATAACATTTCGTCCGAACTTTTCGCAGTTTTTCACTGCCTGCTCAGTTGAAAGACCATTTTCACCTGATGAAAACTCAGTGTAAAGCTGGTCAAGCTTTTTCTGATACTGCTTCATAAAATACCACCTTTTTTTATTTTTTCCTGTAGTCGCTGCCGATATACCCTTCAAAGCCTCCTTTTCTCATAGGCTCAGAAAAATAAACGCATAAAAAATCGGCAAGACGTTTATTGGGTAAACTGCGCCTATGGCAATTTAATCAATAAAAGTCTCGCCGTTTAGATATGCAGCGGTCCCTCATCGGAACGTATTGACGCAAACATAAACGGATCTCTCCGCCAGCTACTCTCTTTTACTATGAGGTTATTATAACCTATATTTTTGATTTTGTCAATAGTTTTTTATATATTTTATTGTACATTTGCAACGCTTCATATCATCAAAAAAGTGGGTCTTTGAGACCTGACTTTTGTATAAAAAGTCCTTGGACATATGAAAAAATATATGGTATAATAATTATAACAATGAGCAGCGACAGCGTAAGTCCGATTGTATTCGGACTTGTGCTGTTTTTTTATGCGCAAAAAACGGGAGGTAATAAAATATGAGCGAAGAAGTTCTGAAAGAAAACAAGATGGGCGTTATACCCATGCCGAAACTCATGCTGAGCATGGGTCTGCCTATGATAATTTCAATGATAGTTCAGGCGTTTTACAATATCGTTGACAGCTATTTCGTAAGCAGGATAACAGATGATACAGTTGAGCACATGGGCGAATATGCCGTAAACGCCCTCACCCTTGCATACCCTGTCCAGCTTTTGATAATCGCTGTAGGCGTAGGCACAGGCGTTGGAATAAACGCCTTGCTCTCCAGAAGCCTTGGAGAAAAGAATTTTGAGCGTGCAGGCAAAATAGCAGGCAATGCCATTTTCATAGGTCTTTGCACCTACATCGTGTTCATGCTGTTCGGATTTTTCGGCACTGACGCATTTTTGAAAACACAGACCCATGATAGTCTTGCTTTAAAGCTTGGGGGCGAATATCTAGGCATATGCTGTGTGTTGTCATTCGGTGCAGTAGGTTCAATGATATTTGAAAAGCTTTTGCAGGCGACAGGCAAAACTATCCATTCCACCATTGCTCAGCTTGTAGGCGCAATAGCCAACATCGTCCTTGACCCTGTTTTGATTTTCGGGCTTGGCCCTTTCCCAGAACTGGGAGTAAAAGGTGCGGCATATGCCACTGTCATCGGTCAGGTACTCACAATGGTCATAGGCGGCGTGCTTCATTTTGTGTGCAACAAAGAGATACCAAGCGGCATGAGATATTTTATACCTCAGAGCAAAATGATAGCAAACATTTATAGAATAGGCATTCCTGCCATAATAATACAGGCTCTTATGTCCGTCATGACTTATGGGCTTAATGTCATACTCAACAGGATAGGTCAATCCGCCGTAACAGCCTATGGTATCTATTATAAAATACAGCAGTTCGTATTCTTTGCGTCATTCGGCATGAACAACACTATCATTCCGGTTGTATCATACAACTACGGCAAAGGGGACAAAACAAGAGTTCGTTCAGGCATAAAATACGGTATGCTCTACACGTTGGGACTCATGCTCCTTGGCATTATAGGCTTGCAGCTTTTTGCTTCTCAGATATGCCATGTATTCTCACTGTCAGCGGATACGGAGATATTCGCCACCTATGCCATAAGGATAATCACTTTAGGCTATCTTTTTGCAGGTGCAAACATAGCCTATCAGGGAATTTTTCAGGCGCTCGACCATGGCATAGCTTCCCTTGTGCTTTCCCTTATCAGACTTTTAGTTATCCCTCTCCCCACGGCTTATCTTCTCACCCTTACCTCCTCAGCAGGCAAGATAGTATGGGCAGCCGTTCCATTCGGCGAGCTTGTAGGCACTGTCGCCGCCATTGTGATAATGGGCAGGATAAAACGTGAGATAAAGCTCAAAGACTAAAACACTGCCCTTGATTATTATTCCCAAAGGTGATATAATAGCATTGGTGATAATAATGAAAAGGAAAATACTTGTAGGTCTGCTTACCGCCGTTATCTTTTTGGCTTGCGCCCTTGTGATAAATATAACCCCGAAGGTGGAGAAAGGTTCAGTTGTGCTGACCTGTGACGGAAGCAAATATGAGCTTCCCGGCACTGAAAAGACACGATACTGCAACGGCAAGAGCGAAAGCCTTTCCGCCGAAGAGAGCTTTGAAGATCTGCTCTCCTCTATACCGTCATTTAATGTAAAGGCGGATGTAGATAAGGACGGCAATGTTACCCTTAAAACCCCTATGTCCGTAGAAGTCACAGGGGACAGGCTCGGTGATGTGCTTTACACTGTCTACAGCTATGACGGAAAGGTGCTTGCCAAGGAGTCCAAAAAGCTGGAGCTTCCAAAAGAGGATATTGACGGCTGTCTTGTGAAAATAAAAATTACATGGGGCAAGAAAGACACAAGCTATCTTGAAGAAGATTACTGGTTTGCCGCAATGTACAATACCGAAAGATAAACATAACATCAAAATGTTGGGGCGACCTCTGGTCGCTCACTTTCTTTCTGTAAACTTTCAGACAACAAAACGTCGGACGAATTTGAAAACGTCCGACGTTTTGTTTTTTAACATATTTGAAATCCTATTATGCCCACCATACAAATAACGCTGCCGATAAATCTCAGCTTTGTGATAGGCTCTTTTCTTATGAGCGCTATAACAAACAGCGAACACAGTATCATAGGCTGGATAAATGACGCACTCGCAAGGCTCACCGCAATAACAGCGTTCTCCGCAAGCAGACCTGCCACATTCGGTATCTTTGTAAGCACAACCACCCATGCGCCCTTTTGATTTTTCTTGAATATCTCCAAAGGCTTCGCCCTTGGCAGAAGTATGATAGCCATAAGTATAAGCGCAAAGAACAGCGCCATGGTCGAGGATATGTAATTCTCCGACGCTCTTACAACTATGCCGTAGCCGTATCTTGCCAAAAGATAGAACGCCAGAGGAACAACTATCCTGCGGTAATTTATATTTCCGCTGTCCATTCTGCCTGATTTTGCGATAAAAACAAGTCCTGCAACAGTAAGCACGATAAAAAGAAACTTGAAAATGCTCGGCTTTTCACCAAGGAAAATATCCGTTGCATAGGACATGAAAAGGGTGATACCAAGCCAAGCCTTAAGCTCAAAGGCTGATATTTCATCAAGGATAATAGCCGAAAGCTTAAATTCAAGGATCTTCGACAAGCACAGCAGACCTATCGCCGCAAAGGATTGCCAGCTAAGCGTAATAGTCCTGTCGAGGAAAGGCAGACAACAAGCCATGAAAACAGCCGTTGCCGCCGCCATTAAGAATCCAAGCTCATCGCCGTTGAATTTTGCCGTTGAAACAGCGTACTTGTCACTAAGGGAACATATTGTGTAGCATACAACTACAAGTATAAGCAAAAACATTATTTTTCTTTTTCCTTACTATATGATTTTCTAAAACCTGTATGCTGTGAAACATACGAAATAATGGGCGACCCAAGGTCGCCCCTACGCAAAGCCGATTTATCAGTTCTTTTTATTTTTCACAAGCCATACTACCGCCAAAATACCAAGTACCACTGAGAACAGAGTAGCAATGGCTAGGCATATCCAGCTTGCATACTGACTTTGTATAAATTCGTTCTGCGATTGGCTTCCTATAAGGGTATCTACCCCCGATTGCGAGCCTAACGCTGAGAACAGTATTATAAATGCCATTCTCACATTCATTACGCAGGCTATAACGCTGTAAATATGCACTATACCCTGAAAAAGACACACTCCGCAGTCGTCCTTTACATAGCTTTTCACTCCAAGTACCGCACATACCACCGACACTGCCGTGTAGATAATGAACGCCGCAAAAAGCACTATCGTTGGCACTTTTGCTCCCTCGGTTTTCACTATCATGCTCATAAGCCCAGCCATACACCCCATGAACACAGCCGCTGCCGCAAGCCCTGCAACAGACCATTTTCTGTATAAAAGCTCTGACTTTTTTATCTGCTCTTTCTTTATCTGCTTAGGCATTTTCTTCCTCCGCCTTCTTGCTTTCAAGCTCCTCTTCGGATATCTTGAAGCGTATCCTGTCTATTTTCTGCTCGTCCTCCATTTTCACTGTCATCTCAAAAGGCGGACAGCTTATAACTTCATTCTGCTCAGGAAGTCTGTCAAGCATATCCATTATCCAGCCACCGAGAGATGTTCTTTCGGTTTCGATAGTGTCCTCCGGCAGTCCTGTCCTCTCAAGAAAATCCGATACCGAAAGCTCCGCCGACGCTTCGTAAACACCGTCGCTTATTTTCACAAGGGAGGTATCCTCCTCGTCGCTTTCATCATAGATCTCGCCCACAAGCTCCTCTATGATATCCTCAAGGGTACAAATGCCCTCCGTGCCGCCATATTGGTCAAGCACCACCGCCATATGCACCTTTTTGCGCTGCATCTGCTTCAGGATCTCAGAGATCTTGCGGTTTTCGGTTATGTAAAGTGGCTTGTTCATTATAAGGCTTATGTCCGTCTTGCCCTTGAGATACATTTCAAAAAAGTCAGACTGGTGGATAAGTCCCACAATGTGGTCTAAGTCCTTGTCATACACGGGAAGCCTTGAAAACTTTGTCTGCACAAAGCGTTTTTTTATGCTCTCCATATCCTCATGAAGCTCAACACCCTCGATATTTACTCTCGGAACAAGTATCTCGCTTATGGTTATCTCGTCAAAATCAAGTGCCGAACGCACAAGCTCCGACTCCTGCTCTTCAAGTACACCCTCGTCCTGAATCTCGTCTATGATATATTTAAGTTCTTCCTCAGTAACAGACGGCTCGCTGTTCTTGTTGCCCACAAGCTTTGTAACACCGCTTTTTATGCCCATAAAGATAGCCGTTATAGGCGTGATGATGAACATGAATGCGGAAAGCGGAGCCGCCATAAGAATAGAAAACCTCTCGGAATTTTCCTTTGCAAGGCTCTTAGGCAAGATCTCACCAAAAATAAGCACAAGCACCGTCATGACTACAGTAGCAAGACCCACGCTTCCCTTTCCGAACTTCTCCGTAAAAAGCACCGTTGCAAGTGAAGATGAAGAAATGTTCACAACATTGTTTCCCACAAGTATAGCGGTGAGTGCCTTATCAAAATTATCGCATATGTTCATTGCCTTCTTTGCAGACTTGTTTCCGTCGTCTGCAAGTTTTTTAAGCCTTATCCTGTTGCATGAAGAAAATGCTGTCTCCGTTGCAGAACAAATAGCAGACAGCATAAGAAGCACAGCGATGATAACAACTTTCATAAAATAAAATTATCCTTTCAGGTCAGAATATAAATTTGCTGCCCTAGTTATAAAAATAGCACTAAAGGCAGTCATGAAAACTGACTACATATAGTTATCATAACATATTTTTTAACCAATTGCAACAGTATTGTTGAAAAAACGATGTAAAAGAGTTATAATATTCTTTGTGTTCATAATATTCATATGCACAAAAGGAGATAACAGAAATGGCAAAGAAAGATAAGGACATTTTCGACAAAATAATGGACTGGAAGATATTCGGGTGGTTCAGACCCTTTTACGTCAAAAACAAGGAAATGCTTTTGTATCTGTTTTTCGGCGTACTCACCACCGCGGTCAGCTTTGTGACCGCAGGCATCTCAAAAGTGCTTTTGGAGCAGGCAGGCATAGGCAAGGGCGGTGTTTCCACCACAAGCACCGTCATATCATGGATATGTGCAGTAACATTCGCATACATAACCAACAGGATATGGGTTTTCGAGTCTGAAGCAGAGGGCAAAAAGGCAATAATCTCCGAAGCGGCTTCATTTTACGGCGGCAGGATATTCACTCTTCTTGTAGAAATGTTCATGATGTGGCTCGGCTACTCACTTCTCAGCTTCAACTATTGGGTAACAAAAATAGTGGCAAACGTTGTTGTGCTGATACTTAACTATGTCATCAGCAAGCTTGTGGTCTTCAGAAAGAAATAAGCATACAAAAAAAGCTGTCAGATATCTGGCAGCTTTTTATTTTGCCCCAGTTGCCACGTTGCAACCGACTAATCTCTGTACATAAGCGTGACCGCCATGCCGTTTATCACGCCCACTACAACTCCGCACACAATGAAAAACACCTTGATAGGCAGGTCAAGCAGAAGCGAGATAAGCCCGAACACGATAACGAACGCCATTGCTCCGCCTATCTGCACAAGAAACTTTCTTTTCACAAGCACAGGAAAACGCTCCGCAAGCTTTGCGGTCTTGTTACCCTTGTGGTCAATTATCCTGTAAATAAGCTGAGTCAGTGCCATTGGTATTCCGATAAATAAAATTGCTGTTATAAGTTTGTCCATTTTAAATTCCTCCATTTTTCACTTAAATTATAGCTTTTTTGTATCAAAAAAGGCTGCCCAAGACGCAGTTCGTCCGTGGGCAGCCTCATTGCTGCATATAAAATTTCTTTTATCAACAATTAAAGAACTCTTACGCCAACAACGCCCTCGATAGACTTGAAAGCGTCAGCGTCAACGTCGCCTGTAACATCGAGCATTGTGTAAGCCCAGTCTTTCTTAGACTTGTTTACAAGGTTCTCGATATTTGCGCCCTTGTCAGATACAACAGATGTGATCTGTGCGATAAGAGCAGGAACGTTCTTGTGAAGCACGCAAACAAGGTGGTCGCCTGTTTTAGCAAGCTCTGCATTAGGGAAGTTTACAGAATTCTTGATAGTTCCCTTCTCGATATAGTCGATAAGCTCGTGAGCCGCCATTGTTGCGCAGTTGTCCTCAGACTCAGGTGTGGAAGCGCCAAGGTGTGGAAGAACGATAACATTCTCCTCGCCAAGAACAACATCATCTGCAAAGTCTGTTACATACTTTGCAACCTTGCCGTCCTTGATAGCCTTTACAACAGCCGCACTGTTGATAAGCTCGCCTCTTGCAAGGTTGATAAGACGAACGCCGTCCTTCATCATTGCTATCTGAGCTTCGTCGATAGTGTTCTTTGTGTCAGGTGTATAAGGAACGTGGATAGTGATATAATCGCTGTTCTTGTAGATATCATTGATATCAGCAGTTACCTTTACAGCAGGCTCGAGCTGGATAGCTGCGTTTACAGAAAGGAATGGGTCATAGCCGATAACGTCCATGCCAAGTGCAACGGCTGCGTTTGCGATCTTTCCGCCGATAGCACCAAGACCGATTACGCCAAGAGTCTTGCCCAATATCTCAGGACCTGCGAACTTAGACTTGCCGCCCTCAACTGTCTTTGGAGCGTCAGGAGTGCCCTTGAGTGATGCAGCCCATGCAGCAGCCTCAGTTATCTTTCTTGAAGAAAGAAGAAGCGCACAAATAGCAAGCTCCTTAACAGCGTTTGAGTTTGCGCCAGGTGTGTTGAATACAACGATTCCCTGCTCTGCGCACTTCTCAACTGGAATATTGTTTACGCCAGCACCTGCTCTTGCAATAGCAAGCAGGCTCTCAGGCATTTCCATATCGTGCATCTTTGCTGAACGTACCATTATAGCGGTAGGATTTTCAGCATTGTCGCTTACTGTGTACTTAGCCTTGTCGAAAATATCTGTACCGCAAGCGGCGATCTTATTCAAAGTCAATATGTTGTACATTAAACTAACCTCTTTCATCTATTTAAGTGATAATTCTTACAAACAGGCAAAGAACAAGTATTACAGCGAAAAGAACGAGAACAACTTTGCCTTTTGACTTACTTCTTTCATTAAGCTTATCACGCCAATCGTCCGGATTGTTTTTGATCAAATCAGCAGTGCTTATCATATGAAGCAATCGATGAAGCATTGAAATTTCACCTCGATCAAATCTGATTATGCGTTCTCAGCCTCGAACTTCTTCATGAACTCAACAAGCTTTTCAACGCCCTCGATAGGCATTGCGTTGTAGATAGAAGCTCTCATACCGCCAACAGTTCTGTGACCCTTGAGGTTTACAAAGCCTGCTGCTGTAGCCTCAGCAACGAACTTCTTGTCAAGCTCAGCGTCGCCTGTTACGAATGGAACGTTCATAAGAGATCTGTCCTCAGGAACAACAGTGCCCTTGAAGAGCTTGCTCTGGTCAAGATAATCATAGAGTATCTTAGCCTTCTTCTCGTTGTGAGCCTTCATAGCCTCAAGACCGCCCATTTTCTTTATCCACTTGAATACCTTGCCGCAGATATAGATTCCATAGCAAGGAGGTGTGTTATAAAGAGAATCTGCGTCAGCCTGAGTTTTCCACTTGAGCATTGTAGGTGTGCCCTCGAGAACGTCGTCAGTGATAAGATCTTCTCTGATGATAGCAATAACAACGCCGGCAGGACCAACGTTCTTCTGAACACCGCCGTAAATAACGCCGTACTTTGTTACGTCAACAGGCTCAGACAGGAAGCAGGAAGAAACGTCTGCAACAAGTGTGTGACCCTTTGTGTTAGGCAGTGTCTTGTACTTTGTACCATAGATAGTATTGTTTTCGCAGATATAAACATAGTCAGCGTCCTCAGGAATATCGAGGTCTGAACAATCAGGGATATAAGAGAAAGTCTTGTCAGCAGAAGAAGCCACAGCAACAGCCTCGCCGTATTTCTGAGCCTCCTGATAAGCCTTCTTAGCCCACTGACCTGTGATTATGTAAGCCGCTTTCTTGTTCTTCATAAGGTTCATAGGAACGGCTGAGAACTGCTGAGAAGCACCGCCCTGAAGGAACAGCACCTTATAGTTATCAGGGATACCCATAAGATCTCTGATGTCCTTTTCAGCTTCCTTGATGATGTCATCGAACGCCTTGGAACGGTGGCTCATCTCCATTACGCTCATACCTGTGCCCTTATAATCGAGCATTTCATCGGCAGCTTCCTTAAGCACTTCCTCAGGGAGTACAGCAGGACCTGCGCTGAAGTTATATACTCTACCCATTGTTAAACCCTCCATATAAATTAGTTTCTTAGTTTCATTATTTATAAAGACTATAAATATATAAATTAATAATATTATTATATGCCTTTTATAAAAAAAAGTCAAGGGCTGTCATATAAAAATACTCACTCGTCATAAGTTTTTGTACATATCAGCACATAAAGCAGCCCTGAAAACGTGCATTTTTACACCTTACCTATGCCGTTATATATAATAAGCACTGAAAAGCATGAAAAATCAGAATA
Source organism: Ruminococcus sp. RTP21204st1_B2_RTP21204_210225 (assembly GCF_040914135.1). Lineage (NCBI taxonomy): Bacteria > Bacillati > Bacillota > Clostridia > Eubacteriales > Oscillospiraceae > Ruminococcus > Ruminococcus sp. RTP21204st1_B2_RTP21204_210225. Next base: position 20,592 of record NZ_JBCPGA010000042.1, read on the forward strand.
ATACTAAAGCGTTAAAAAGAGGTTAAAATTTTTGGTATTCCTTGAAATCTCCATATTTGTGTAGTATAATGTAATCAATAAAATGCGACAGTTGTAAAAAAATCGGGGAACAATTGTCACTCTCAGGGAAAGAGGATATATATGCAAAAGATATTTTATGTTTCAAGAAATGAGGACAAAGCCCATGATGGAAAAGCCCCGGATATGGACAGATTTCAGCGAGTTGAAAAGCTCAACAGTCTGATCGCGGCAGGCTGGGCTATAAAGGAAATGAAAAGTGAAAACAACAGCACATTCTTTGTGCTTGAGAAAGCAGACTAGACTTAAAATGGTGGTATAAGACCGTACCCTGCCAATAACGCAGACACGATGTTCCGCCAACAAGTTCGCCAGGTCTTTCAACAAACTTATAGGACGGTAGCCCCACCGTCCTGTTTTTATGTGCAGATAAATTTTGCGAAAACGTTTTATGGGTATTGCATTTCAGAGAGAAATATTGTATAATTAATGTAATCGTTTTAATGAACACAAATGATACTATACATATTATAAAGGAGTAAAAAAATATGGCTTATGTAATCGGCGTAGACTGCGGCACAAGTGGCACTAAGACGGTGCTTTTTGACGAAAAGGGCACTGTTATTTCTTCTGTAACTATTGAATATCCTATGTATCAGCCTAAAAATGGCTATGCAGAACAGGACCCTGCTGACTGGGCAAACGCAATGATAAACACTATCAAGGCTGTTATGACCAAAAGCGGCGTAAATAAAGAGGACGTTGCAGGTGTTGGTATCTCTGGACAGATGCACGGACTTGTTATGCTGGATAAGGACAACAACGTGCTTAGAAAGTCCATAATATGGTGCGATCAGAGAACTGCCGCAGAAGTTGAAGAAATGAACGAAAAGCTAGGCAGAGAAAAGCTCATCAAGATAACAGCAAACCCTGCCCTCACAGGCTGGACGGCTGCGAAAATCCTTTGGGTAAAGAACAACGAGCCTGATATATATGAAAAGTGCAGACACATTCTTCTTCCAAAGGACTATCTGAGATTTATCCTCACAGGCGAATATGCAACAGAGGTTTCCGACGCAAGCGGTATGCAGCTTCTTGACGTGCCAAACCGCTGCTGGTCAAAGGAAGTCTGCGATACGCTTGGCATTGATATGTCAATGCTGGGCAAGGTGTACGAGTCATGCGAGGTAACAGGCAAGGTCACAAAGAAAATGGCTGAGCTTACAGGACTTAAAGAGGGTACTATAGTAGTAGGCGGAGCAGGCGACAATGCCGCTGCGGCTATCGGAACAGGCGTTGCAGAGGACGGTAAGGCGTTCACAACTATCGGAACATCAGGCGTCGTATTTGCACACACTTCTTCTATCTCTATCGACCCAAAGGGCAGAGTTCACACCTGCTGTGCAGCAGTACCGAACGCATGGCACGTTATGGGTGTTACACAAGGCGCAGGACTTTCGCTGAAATGGTTCAGGGATAATTTCTGCAATGCAGAGAAAGAAACAGCAAAGTGCATGGGCGTTGACGAATATTATCTCATGGATAAGGAAGCAGAGAAAGTGCCTGTTGGTGCAAACAGACTTCTCTATCTGCCATATCTCATGGGCGAAAGAACACCGCATCTTGACCCTGACGCAAGAGGAGTATTCTTCGGACTTTCCGCAATGCACACAAAGCGTGATATGCTGAGAGCAGTAATGGAGGGCGTATCATACTCCCTGAGAGATTGCGTTGAGGTATTCAGAGAAATGAATATCAACGTATCCGACATGATGGCATGCGGAGGCGGCGGAAGCTCACCGCTGTGGAGATCAATGCTCGCAGATCTTTACAACTGTCCTGTAAAAACAGCTTCATCGAAAGAAGGTCCAGCCCTTGGTGTAGCACTTCTTGCAGCAACAGGCGCAGGCATTTACTCATCAGTACCGGAAGCTTGTAAGGCAGTAGTAAAGACCGACAAGGTACAGCAGCCTGAAGCAGAGCGAGTACCTGAGTATGAGAAATACTACAAGCTTTACACAGAGATTTATCCTGCACTGAAAGCAGAATTTGCAAAGCTTGCAAAGATGTAATATAAAACCAAAAGCTCCGATTTGCCGTCGGAGCTTTTTTGTGTTAGAATATTTTGACAACTAAAAAGAGGCTCTCCACAATAGCGGAAAGCCGTTTTTACATATTGGTCGGAGTGACCGGATTTGAACCGACGACCTCTACCACCCCAAGGTAGCGCGCTACCAATCTGCGCCACACCCCGATATCGTATATATTATACCCGATTTGGATACAATAGTCAAGAGTTTTCAGTCAAAATAAAAAAATTGCAATGTAGTGCTACAATAGATATTGGACAAAATTAAGAAAAAAGAAAAGAGAGATAGACAAAAATCTGATAAAATAAAGT